>JAUVCD010000192.1 GCA_030590865.1 Myxococcales bacterium
AGGGGCAACGCCTCCGGACTCTCCGGGGTGATCTTGAGACCGGTGTTGCGCCAGCTCGGCAGAGCCGACGTGTCGGGCTCGAGCACGAAAACGCGACCGTCGGTGAGCTCGACGCTGGCCTCGCTGACGAACACCCGGACCTGCTCCAGCACCCCCGGCGGTAGCTGGTACTGGGCCAACACCTGATCGAAGGTCTCATTCTCGAACACCCAGGTTCGCGGCGCCGTGTCCAGGATTGCGGTTTTGCCAGTGTCGGTGCCCGACACGCGTGCCTCGATCAATCTAGTTTTGAGTGTTACCCGCGCGACGTCCGCGAAGTCAGTGCCAGCCGGCGCTTGCACGCCGCGCACCATGAGGATCAGTCCGGCCACCGGCCCATCCCCCGGATCATCACAGCCCTGCGGCGCCAGAAGCAACACGAGCACCCAGGCGCAACATTTGGCGAGGCGGACGCTACTCCCCATCCCCTCCCTGGTTCTGAGTGGGCATTTCGCTCCGGTCGCAGATGTCTGACTGTGGCCTAGATCTCGATGCTGGGTCGTCATGGGCCCCCCCTTTTTTGACGCTGACCTGTATTCCTGGTCGTGGTGTCATCCTACCAGTTGCCACCATGTGGGGTGCCTGTAGTAATTGGGAAACAAACGACGCTTCCGACTTTCGTAGCTGAGCAAACCCGCTCTGCGCATGGTCAAGCGCGATTCGTTTTTTCTACCCTGCGCGCCGACGTTTCGTTTGGGTTCGGCTGGCTCCTTCTGCAACCCACCGCCGGAGAACCTGCTGGTACTTCTCGTCAGTCTCCTTGGCTACCCTCTTAGCCTCGGCGACTTGATCTTTCCCGAGCCGCAAAGTCAGCTGCACGAGGGTATCGCGGCGGATACGCTCACGCACCGCAGGATCCAGACGGACCTGGACAGGCTCGAGCTCGTCGAAGTCGACGCCTTCCCACTCGGACTCGAGCTCATGCTCGTCCTGGGTCGGCTTATTCTTGGATGCCTTTGGTTTTTGCATAGGTCTTCCACCACTTCTCGTTTGTCGGCTCGAAGGCCGTCACCACCCGCGCCCAGCTGGTGTTCTCGTCGATCTCAAAGGACACCAGCACGAATCGGTCATCAGGCTCAGGGACAAACCCAAGCGCCAGCCACCTTTGCGGATGCTCAGGATGCTGAAACATCACCGGGGCCTCGTCGAACAAGCCTTCGATATCTTCTGGCTCCAGCCCGTGCGCATCAATCTTCTCCGTGTTGATGCTGTCCCAAACGAATCCGCCGATGGCCTTCGCTTCCATAGTAACACACCGATACTACGTTGTGTAACTACAAACAAGAACTACACAGGTTTCGATTTTACTTCTGATAATACTGGTTATCGGAAGTAGGAGCAGTCATTTACTTCTGATAATACGCGCACGGGAGCACCCTAAGCCCCAGATCTCGGTTCCGATAACAGGGAGGCCACATGACCAAACCCAATCCTGGTGACCGCGACAACGTTCTCGGGCGCTACGAAGCCTGGCTGCAACGGCAAGCCCTGGCGTCCAACACGCGCCGCACTTACCGGACGAGGGTCCGAGCATTCATCCAGTATCTCGACAGCGCCCGGCTCGAGTACGGAGATCCTCTGGCAGACGAAAACGCGCGCGACTACGCGGTCCGTGATTTCAAGGGCCACCTCAAAACCGTGCTCCAGGCCAAACCGACCTCGGTCAACCTGGCGTTGGCCGCGGTGGACCACTTCTACCGCTTCGTGGGCATGGGGCCACCCAAGGTGCGTCGAGAAGAGCTCCCCCAGGTTGCTCCCGCCTCCCTGCCCCGCGAGGCCCAGATCGCCTTTCTGCGCGCCGTGGAGCGCCATCCCTCCAAGCGCGACCAGGCCATTGCCTTGCTCCTGTACCACACGGGGATCCGCGTCAGTGAGTGTGCGGCCCTCAACGTCGACGACGTCCTGGTGTCCGCACGCAAGGGCAATCTCATCGTGCGCTCCGGCAAAGGTGATGCCTACCGAGAGATCCCGCTCAATGCCGATGCCCGCAAGGCCCTGCGCGCCTGGCTCGAGTCGCGGGGTCGGGCCGCCGACAACACGGCGCTGTTTCTCAACAGGCGCGGCGACCGCCTCTCGGCCCGCAGTATCTACCAGCTCGTCAACCGCCTAGGGGAAAAGGCCGGGTTGAGCATCTCCACCCACACACTGCGGCATACCTGCCTGACCAACCTGGTCCGCAACGGCAACGATCTGGTGCTCGTTGCCGAGATCGCGGGACACCGTCGCCTCGAAACAACCCGTCGATACAGCCTGCCAAGCGCGGCAGACCGGCGGGCAGCAATGGACGCCTTGAAGATCGAGTACTGATGCCGGCAGCAATTCTCACCGAAGCCGACCGCGCGCGTCTGCGCACGTTCCCGACCAACATCCCGCCGGCCGACGTCGTCGATTATTTCACGCTCGCGCCGACTGAGATCACTGCGGCCACCGAGAAGTCGGGCGCCCACAACCGCCTGGGCTTCGCCGTGCAGCTGACCGCTTTACGGTACCTCGGTTTCATCCCTGACGACGCCCCCCAGGCCCCCAAAGACATCGTTGACCACCTGGCCAGCCAACTCGGTGTAGCCCCAGGCGCGCTGGCCGACTACGGCGCCCGGCGAAGGACGCGCCAAGAGCACGCCGTCGAAGTCGCCGACCATCTAGGGTTTCGCAAGGCAACCCCTGGTGACATGGCCGAGGCGGACGCGTGGCTGCTGGAGCGGGCCCTTGACCACGACAGCCCCATATTCTTGGTGCGGACGTTGTGCGAGCACTTCTTCGCGGCCAACGTACTCCGTCCTGGCCTCAGCCAGATTGAGCGGGTCGTAAGCCGCGCCCGCAATGCTGCGCGTCGGGCGATGTATCACCGCGTTGAGCATCTCCTTGGCCCTCGCCGCTGTCGCCTGCTCGATGGATTGCTCATCCCCAAGGATGAGAACAGCCCAACGCCCCTGTACTGGCTCGCGCGCGAGGAGACATCGGCGTCCGCTAAATCTATCCTGCATGCCTTGGAACGACTCGCATTCCTCCAACGAGCTGGCGTCCATCGCTGGGACGTTTCCGGGCTGAGTCCAAACCGCATCAAGCTACTCGGCCGCCTGGCGCGTCGATATACAAACCAAGCGCTGCAGCGAATGTCGCCCCGCCGCCGGTACCCGATACTGCTGGGTTTCATGTGTCAGGCCTACCACCAGATCATCGACGAGGTCGTGGACCTCTTCGCCGAGGCGCTGGCCGGGGTCGAGCGCAAGTCACGCCGCAAGCTCATCGACTATCGGGGCACGGTGGCGCGTGCCACCAACGAGAAGCTCGCCTTGTTCCAGGGGATCGTCTCGATACTCCTCGATGAAGACGTGGCTGACCCCGGCGTTCGGGAGTTGGTTTTCCTGCACGTGTTGCCCAAGAAGGAGCTGGCCGCGGCCCTTGATGACGCGCGCAGGATAGCCCGCCCCATCGACGACAACTACTACGACTTCGTCGCCCACCACTACAGCCAGCTGCGGCGGTTCATCCCGACAATGCTAGAGGCCTTCACCCTCGAGACAGGATCCGCGGCAGCCGATCTGCTCGACGCGTTGCGGCTCCTGAAGAAGCTCGATGCCACCGGCCAACGCCAGCTGCCAGTGGACCCGCCGTTGGGGTTTGTTCCCAAGAGGTGGATGCACCAGGTGGTCTCCGACGACGCGGGGGTCGACCGCAGATCCTATGAGCTGTGCGCCCTTTATGAGCTGCGCGGCCACCTGCGCTCCGGCAACGTGTGGATCACAGGCAGCCGACGCTACGCCGACACGGAGAGCTACCTGCTCTCGAGGGAGGAGTGGCGCAGGGCGCGCTCGGGGTTCTGCCGAGAGTCCGGCGTAGGTGCCAACGGGGCACGGCATCTCGCCCTGCGCCAAACGGATCTGGAGCGTCTCCTTGGTCAAGTCGACGAAGGCCTGCCCACCAACGACCAAGTGAGAATCACGGACCGCGGCTTGGTCATCTCCAACCTCGACGCCGACGACGAAGCCGATGAGGTCAAAGAGTTGCAGCAGACGATCACCCAGCGCTTGCCACGGGTGGATCTGACCGACTTGCTGATCGAGGTGGACACCTGGACGAACTTCACCCGGCACCTAGAGCACGCCGCAGGCAGCCAGCCGCGCTCCAAGAGTCTCCTGCGCGACCAGCACGCGGCCCTATTGGCTCAGGCCTGGAATCTTGGTCTCGGCGAGGTCGCCCGTACAGCCGACCTCTCCTACGACAGCCTGCGATGGGTCACCCGTTGGTACATTCGCGACGAGACCCTCAGGCCGGCCTTCACCGTGCTGGTCAATCACCATCACAAACTCTGGCTCGCGAAGGTGTGGGGCGGCGGGACCTTGTCATCGTCAGACGGGCAGAGGTTTCCTATCGCACCCAAGGCGCGCAACGCGCGCATGATCCCCAAGTACGGACCCAATCGTATCGTCACTTTCTATAGCTGGACCTCGGACCAGCACTCCCAGTACGGCACCAAGCCGGTGATCTCCACTGACCGGGATAGCCGCTACGTGCTCGACGAGATCCTCGACAACGAAAGTGAACTCGAGATCTTCGAGCACACCACGGACACGGCCGGGTACACTGAGATCGTATTTGCCCTGTTCGACCTGCTGGGGATGCAGTTTTCGCCGCGTCTCCGCGACATGGCCGACCGGCAGCTGTTCCGCATGAACCGCAAGGCCAGCTACCCGAACCTGCGCCCCATGCTCAAGGGCATCATCAACCAGAAGCTCATCCTCCAGCACTGGGACGAGCTTCTCCGTATCGCTGCCTCCATCAAGCACGGGCAGGTCACAGCATCCTTGCTCATCGGCAAACTGCAATCCTACCCGCAGAAGAATTCGGTAGCGCGGGCGCTGCAGGAGTACGGCCGAATATCAAAGACGATGTCGATTCTCCGTGCCCTCGACAGCGAGCAGCACCGCCGCCGGATCAATCGCCAACTCAACAAGGGCGAAGGCTTGCACGCCCTTCGCCGGTTCGTGGCGTATGGCAACTACGGCGAGATCCAGAAGTCGCAACAGGAGGAGCACGTCGACCAGGCTGGGTGTCTCAACCTAGTCACCAACGCCATCGTCTTGTGGAACACCGTGTACATGCAGAAGGCGATCCAGCAACTCCGCAAGGAGGGCGGGGCGATCACGGACGAGGTCCTCGAGCACATCTCACCCACGCGTTTCGACCACATCAACCGGCTGGGGAGGTACACCTTCGACGTCGATCGCAGAAGGCAGCGGCTCAGGCCCCTGCGAAAGCCCCTGGCATGAAAGCGTCGTTTTTTTCCCGGTTGCTACAGGGACCCCAGGCGGGCGCTCCAGCGCCACGAGGGCGGATAGCTTCCGGACCTTCGCGGCCGCAGTGCCCAGCGGGAGCACGATACGCCCTGGCGGCGGGCCACACCGCGGCCCAAGACAGCAACCTGGGCTCGTCGGTCTCAGCGCCGGGGAGCCTTGGCGTTGTTTTCTGCTCAGTTGCTGTTGGGACCCCGGGTCCCCGAGGCCGGCGCTCAGGACTTGCGCTTTGGCCTCAGCTCACCATTCACACAGGGTGTCGTAACTGGTGAAGGCTCCGGGTCCACCGATCGTGAGATGGTTGTTGTTCGAGATGACCAGCCCGCCTACATCAAGCGAGCCCTCGAAAACGACGTTGTTTGAGAGCATCGTGAGTTCCGCGTGGGGCGCCAGTAGGGCAATCTTGGCGTGAACGTTGTTTCCAAGATCAATCGCCGTGTCGCCGAAGACCAGGAAGGCGATGCGTCCACCGACTACGCCGAGATCCACATTGTTCGCGATCTCGAGACTCTCGAGAATGAGGAATACCGTTACAGACCCGCTCGTCTCGAGACTCACGTTATTGCTCAGGGACAACGAACGCACCGCGTAGATCCTGCCCGGCACCGAGACGGCCGCGTTGTTCTTCAGTCGCAGATGACCATCAACGTCGAGACTGCCCGCGGGCAGGTACGGCATCAGATCGAGCCGGGACGAAGGGATCCCGGCCTCGGCCAGTGGGCGCAGGTACTGAATGTTGAACCTGCCGTCGCATTGCGGAGCGAGCCCGCCCCCGGCGCAGGTGTCACAGGCGGCGAGTGCCGTATTGCCGCCGATCTGCCCGTTGGCCCCAATGGTCAGATCACCGCCGAAAACGAGATCGCCGGACAACGACGCGTTGTTGGCTACCGTGACGTCGCAGCCGGCAAAGGCCGCACCTACGACCCGGGCGTTGTTGTCGATGAGCAGGTCGCCGCCCGCCACCAGCCCGTGCTCGACCCCCGGGCCGTCAACCGTGGCGTTGTTATTGATCTCGACATCGCCACGGGCGCAAAGCCGGCCGAGGGTCGCCCAGGGCACCAAGTCGGTATCGCTCCCATCGGGGATGCCGTCCCCGTCGTTGTCAGGGTTGAGCGGATCAAGACCCGCCGCGACCTCGAGCCCGTCGGCGAGGAGATCGCCGTCGCTGTCGCTGACTAGCGGATCGGTGCCCAGGCCTTTTTCCTCGCCATCCAACAGGCCGTCGTTGTCATCATCGAGATCGCACCCGTCGCCAAGCCCGTCGCCGTCAGAGTCGAGCTGGCCCGGATTGGCGAGCCGAGGGCAGTTATCTACGCCATCACCCACCAGGTCCCCGTCGTCGTCTTCGTCACACGCGTCACCGAACCCATCGAGATCGGTGTCGAGCTGCGTGCCGTTTGGCTCGGCGATGCAGTTGTCGCACACGTCCCCGACAGCGTCGCCGTCAGAGTCGACCTGTGCCGAGTTCGCCACCGACCAACAGTTGTCGTCATGGGCCACGCCGTCGCCGTCCTGATCCGGATCGCAGGCGTCACCAATGCCATCGCCATCCGCGTCGTATTGGGACGGGTTGGGGACACTTGGGCAATTGTCGGCCTCATCGAGCGATCCGTCATCGTCGTAGTCCGCATCGTGAACGCAGTCGTCGGGACATACGCGCGGATTTTCGTGGTACTCGCACGTTCCGTTGCCGCAGAACCTGCTCACCACCACCACTCGATTGGAGAAGGCAGTGGTCGCTCCGGCCACGAGGGCGAGGGTGCCCGGGAGACGGTTGTCGGTCGGCGCGAAGGTCTTGATCGCGTACGAATGCGTCGATGTCTCGCCTGGCCCCAGCGAGCCGACGTGTTTCACCCACTGGTGGCCTCGGCCGATCCGGTCTCCAACAATATGGAACTCGTCTTCTGGCCAAAGCGGCGCAAACCTAACTGGGTTGAGGTTGTCCACGAGCACCACATCCTCGATCGGCTCTGATCCGGCGTTCTCAACCGTCACCTCAACCTCGATCGGCTCATAAAGGGTGCTGAGCACCGGGGTTGCCGTTTTGTGCACGAGCAACTTCAGGCCCGATGTGCTCCACTTGATGGCGAGCGGCGTCGGGTATCGGTCCGCGCGTTCCCAGCGGTACGCGACCCGCCCGCTGTCGGAGGACCTGGAGGCCCAGGGATGGCTGGCGCTCGCCAATAGCTCGATACCCGGCGGAAGCAGTACCTCAGTCTGGACTTCACTCGTTCGCCGCCCGTGCAGGAGGCCGTCTAGCCTTAGGTTCGAACCGACAGAGAATCCGTACATCGTACGGCCTGGCGCCAGCGCGGTGCGGTAGGTGGTGCTGATCTCGACGTGCTCGCCCGGCTCGATGGTGACTGGGCCCGCTAGTTGCGGGGGCTCAAGAACCACGGTTCGGTCCGGCACCCGGAACGATATCGTCACTGCCTCGGCGGCGTCGCCGTCGTTGACCAACAGGTACTCGGAAACCACCGTTACGTCCTGGCCCAGATCAACCGCCAGGCGAACCTCGCGCAACGAGACGTTCCCTGTATAGAACCGCACAGGTGGTGTTCCCTGTGCTCGGGCAACCCCCGGCAGCGCGGCCAGAACCGCCAGCGCGACGAAAAACGAGCTGTTTGTTGCCTTCGTCATTCCTATCCCCCGTTCATGGATAAAATTCTGATTCGTGCTTGCTCGATGCGAATCTGGGTGGGTCTCCGGTTTACCGGCTCCCTTTCGTCGACTCACTCAAAACCGGCATGCGCCATCCCAGTAGCAAAAGTGGGTATCCGGGCAGTCGGCGTCGGTCAGGCAGTCAAAACAATACGTCTCCTCGATGCAGTACTGTTGTTCGTACGCACATTGGCCATCGTCCTTACAGCCGGCCAGACACTCGAAGGTTGGGCCCACTCCCCAATTGTCGCAGACCTGATTGTGCACGGTGCAGTGCTCGTCGAGGCTGCACTCCACGCACACCCCGTCGACCCGGTTGCAGCCGGGGGTGGGCGGCGCGCAGTGGGCGGGTTCGAGACAGCCCTTGCACTGGTTAGAGGCCAGCGAGCAGTACGGCTCGTCCTCAGGGCAGTCTTCGTCGGCCAGACAATCGCTGCACCAGCCGGTCCTCTGGGGGAATGGAAGGCAGTACGGGTGGTTTGACGGGCACTCCTCGTCCGTCACACATTCGTGGCTCAGGCACATTCCCCTCTCGAGGTGACACATCAACGAATTGCAGTCATCGTCAGAGGTACACGGTATTCCCTCAGAACCTGATTGTTCAGGCTCGAAAAGATCGCAGGAGCCTAGAACGAGCACGACGAGGATCGCGGCTGCACTCGTCTGACACAACCCTCGAATGAGCGACATCAGCACTTCGTCAGATCCTGTTGCTTTGCACGCCCGAGATCATCACGGACAGACGTCCTGGAAGTAGTTCGTGTACGAATAGCTCCACGGTGGCAGCTCCTCTGGGCATACCGGGCCGCTACGATAGTTGTGACAGTGGGTACGGGGTGACTCGGGTTCTCCAAACGGCTCGATGATAATACCGGACGCCCCAACCGAGAACGAAACACCAGCCCCGAAGACGCCTATCTCGTCGTTCCAGACATTTCTTAAATGCTCGAACCGGCCGATTGCGGCCGCGCTGGCGGGTGTCTCGAGGAAGGCCGTCATGTCGCCGTATTCCATGATCCGCCACTTGCCTCGGTACTGGACCACGCTGTAGGTGTGCCCCTCCTCCACGAGACTGGGGAGTTCAGACCCGAAGCTGTCGGCCAGAAAGACGCAGTCCGATCGGATGCCGTTGCTCCTGAGCAGGGCGGTGCGCAGGATTGAGAGATCCTCGCAGTCGCCGCAGTACATCTGATCGCAACGCCCGGCGTTGGGGTGCTCGCTGTCGATTATTACGTCTGAGGAAATGACCTGCCGCGGAAAATCGCAAGCGGTGCACCCGAGCGCGTTGCCCTCACACACCCCGGAAGATCCACCGCCCGGCTCCCAAACCGAGATCCAGGTGCAGCCGGAAACGCTGGTACAATCGTTGGCTTGGGAGATCATGCCGCAGGAACCAGGATCGATCACGCCTGGGCCGACCCGATAGGGAAAATCCGGCGTCCAGGCCGAGCGGAAGTCGACGTGCCACGCCATCGCCTCCATGATCTCGTCGGGCGTGTCGATGTCGATGGAGTCCATGCCGAACCCTGGGCTCTCCTCTTCGTTCACATAATCGCGGATCGCCTCAGAGGCACGGTCACGGACGTCCGAATCATCAAGCGCAAAATACCCCGCATCCGCCCCGTCACCCGGCCCCGCGTCAGCAAAGCAATCAATGCACCTCGCAGAACAGACTGGTACCGGCCCCAGATCGCAGTCGATCCCATCCTCGTTCCAGTCCTGAACTTCGTTTGTGCAACAATCTTGATTCAGACACGGCCCGCCGCAGTCCACACCATCCTCCCCGAGCCCCATGGCGATGTGCGCCGACTCGGCGTCGCGTTGGTCGTTTTCACAGGAGGGACACGCCTGGCTGCACAAGTCAGCCGAGTCGCAGACGTTATCTTCCGAGTACGCCGGCAGGTGCTCCGAAAGGATGTCGACGAGTTCATGGCCACAAGCGCCGTTCGCCCGAAGGCTCAAGTCGAAGCTGTCTTCCGCCTTGATTCCGTACTCGCCGTTGTCACGGCAGCTGTTGCCTCTCAGCGACGCACCATTTGCCGTGTTGAGATAGATGCCCCGACGGTTATTTTCGATGGCGCGGTTGGTGTCGAGGATCGCGCCGTCAACGCGGTGCACACGAAACCCATACGCGTAATTCATCACGTTGCAGTTTCGAACCCGCACGTCTTCGATGTTGTCCGCGGTAGGCCCAACGACGGCGATGCCCACACCGGCACCGGAGCCGACAAGGGTGGCGCCGCCGCAATCGAGCAGCACATGGTCGGTCTCGACAACTATTCTGCTTTGGGCGCCGGTGCCCGGGCTGTAGTGGCCGGGGCAGATGAAAGTGGTCGTGCCAGGCTCCAAAATGTGCAGAAGGCCCGAGATGGGCACGACGGCCTCTTGGTCTGGGTTGAAAACGAACCGGCAGTTGTCCGCGCCGTCGCAGACCCCGTCATGGTCGAAATCCTGCTCGCCCTGCAGGGCACACGTCTCGTTCCAAACCGGGCAGAGATCAATACCGGTCACCGAGCCTTCTTGGTCATAAAGATAATAGAAATCCGGAAAACCAGGATTCTCGGCGAAGTCGTCCCACTCGTTGCCGATGCAGCCTCCGGTTGGGCCCTTGTTCCACTGATTGGTGGGGAAGAGCGCCGGCTCATGGCCGTTGCCGTCTCGGTTCAAATACAGCCGGTTGCCGTAGACGATATTCAGCTGGCCAGACGCTAGGCTTAGTCCCGTGCCGTCATTCGCGAAAATTTCATTCCCGGAGAACTCGCTCGCTTCGACGTCTTGACCGTAGATCCCGGTATTATTGAACGCCAGCGTGTTGTTCGAAATTGTCGCGTTCTCTACACCCCAAAGAAAGAGGCCGCGGGCACAGCCCCTGATGTCACAGTTTTTGATCGTAACGTTGGAGACCGGGTCCAAACCGGCACTGCGTACCTCGATGCCGCTGGTGAGGCCTTTACCGACGCATCGCAAGGACCGACCGGCGCAGTCCAAGACGGTGTCGTCCTCTTCGATGAACAGCGCCGTGCCATCGCAGGTGTGGTTGAACATCAAGGTGACCGCGCCGGAGATCGTGTCGCCGCACTCGACACCGGGCACACCGGTCCCGCTAACGTTGACGGCTACCGACTGGGAGGCGGGTTCGCTGGTTATCGTGAAGCCACCCTCGTGAAGACCGAGACTCTGGGGCTCGAATGCCACGAAGAGATCGCAACCCGGGCCGCCGGCCGCCCCGCCGGCTTGCAGGACCCAATCATTCGACAGGTAATCGTGACAGGTCGTAATCCCGTCAGTGAAGTACTCGAATCCAGGGGGCAACGACCCCAGCGCCGAAAGGTAGCTCGGCGCGTTGCCCGTGTTCCCAACGGTGATCAAAGAATAGCCCGGCGTGTCGATCGGTATCATGCCGAAATTGATTGAGTCACCCGGGATCCCAGGGGCGACGAACGTCGCGAGCTGCGGCGCGAGCACCGTCGCCTGCAGGCTGACGGTGTGCTCAGCCTGCCCGCTGGCATTATCGGCGGCGATTTCGAGCTCGGCGGTTCGCGGTCCGTGGGGTAACTCAGCCGCGAACACCATCTGAATGTCGCACGAGGCGCCGCTGGCAAGCGGCCCCGAGCACCCATCGGCGGCGATGGTGAAGCCGGGATCACCGCCGCTTGCGAGGCCCGCATCGACCTCAACCTGTTGAAATCCAAAATTGTGAACCGTGGCCACCGCCGGGGCGCTCTGCTCACCGAAGGTGATGCCGCCGAGAAACGGGTCGAAATCAAGCGTGCTCGGCTCGACCTGGACCTCAAAAAGAGTGAGGCCGGTGCCAGAAAGCGGGATCTCGTCCGGCGTGGTAACCGCGTCGCTGTGGATGCTCAGCGTCGCGCGGTGATGGCCGGGCTGTTGCGGCGCGTACGTGACTGAAACAGGGCAGTCGGCAGTAACCACGCCTAGGCAGCCGCCGCCGTGCGAGAATTGACCAACGTCCGGACCGTTGATTGAGAGCTCGGTGACGTCAGGAGCCGCGGTGCCGACGCTTCCGAGCGTGGCGACAAGTTCGGTCGAGGTCCCAACTTCGTGGCCACCGAAGTCGAGCGCTGGTGGATGCAGCGCGAGAAGGCGATCGCTCGCGACGGACACCCGGGCCACGATCAAGTCATATTCACCACCGGCGTAGTCCGCCTGAAAGGCGGCGGTGACCGGAAAGCCATCGGAGGAGTTCGTAACACCGCTCGTGTGCGCCCAGCCATTGGCCCCCACGGACACCCCGGCGAGCAAGTCAAAGCCCCCCCCGCCGAGGTAACTCGAGAAGGTGAAGCGGGTGCCGGTGGGGTTCAGACGCGCGATGTAGCCGTCGAGCACGCCGCCGCCGTAGCCCACCTGAATCGGCTCGACCGCCGGATTCGCCGCGTTGATCACCCAGCTCGCCGCAGCGCCGACCACATACGCGTTGCCGTACGGGTCGACGGCGACATCCTCGCCAAAGGTGCCAACTGGAAACTGTTTCGTGTAAACGTAGCTCGTCCCGTTGTTCAGAATCCTTACAACAAAGGCGTGGCTGTCGTTTGTGAGTGCGGTCGAATCCGCGAACACGAACGCGTTGAGGCCTTCCCCCGTGGACCCGGCCACGAAGATCGATCCGTCGGCGCCGAGAGCGATGCCGTTCCCAACCTCGTGCTTGGGACCACCGAGGTAGGTGAAAAAGGCCACAGCGCTGCAGTCGGGAAGGAGCTTGACGAGGAAAGCGTCTCTCGCCGGTGCGGCAGCGGCGCCGGCCGCAAAGGGCGGGGTCGAGCCGGCACCCATCGCTGATTGAAGCAGGCCGGGTTGGGGAAAGTCCGTGGCGTCAGTGACGCCAGTTGCGTAAATCGCACCGCTGGCGTCGACCGCGAGGTCGAACACCAGCGTGTCCTTGCTCGCCGCGAGCGCAGTTGAGAAAACAGGGAGGCCGTCAGCGTCAAGTTTTAGAATAATGCCTATCGCCTGCCCGCCGACCGGATCGGGCCCGCTAGGAGTGAGCGGAGTGCACTGCGAGGACACGGGCAGCGTGCTCAGCGGGCCGAAGGCCCAGCCTCCAAGATAGACGTTGTCGGACAGGTCAAGCGCGAGCGTCTGCGGAAAAACGCCTACCGGTCCGCTCTCGACTGCGCTGGACCAAACGAGATCGTCCCCCTGTTCGTTGAGCTTCAGCACAAATGCCAAGAAACCGTATTCAGCGGGCGGTGGGGCGGCGCCCCCGAAGTAGAAATCCTCGGACGCGGTGAACCCGCCCACGACTGCGCGATTCTGGGTATCCACCGCGATGTCCGCCGCGACGTCGGCGGAGCTGCCGCCGATGTACGTCATGAGGAACTCGAATTGGGAATCTTGCCCGGCGGGCTTGATGATCTTGGCCACGAATAAATCGCTCGTGGTTGGATCGGTGAGCGGGAAGGTGGTGCCGGTGAAGTACGTGGCGCCTGTTGCGTCGTGAGCAACGCCATCGGAGACGAACAGCGGTGCGTACCCCGACGGCAGGTCGATCTGATCCGTGCCGAAGTAGCTGGCGAAGTCGATGATGGGATCGATGACCAGCTCGCGGGACTCGTCGTAGGGGCCGACATCCAGCGCGATCAGGTTTGGCGCCTGGACGACAAAGCTCGCTTGCACCGCGACTTCCGCGCCGTCGATGATCTGGTAGCCACGCAGTTGCTCGATGCGGAAGGAGTGTTCTCCGAGATTCACGATGACAGCACCGCTCTCATCGGCCCGCCGCAGGCCCAAGGCGCCCTCAATCGCGATCACCACGTTTTCCGGATCCCCGCCGGGACCAATGACGAAATCGAATTCCAACCGCCGGTCGGACCCATAATAGCTGACGTCGATCTCTGGGTAGACCTCCGCAATCCGCACCTTCTCGAAATGGGGCACGCCGGTGATCCAACGCGAACGGTCGCGGCCCCGAAGGTAGCTCGTTTGGCCAGGCAAGCGCTTGACGCCGG
>JAUVCD010000975.1 GCA_030590865.1 Myxococcales bacterium
GCCGTGTCAGAACACAACATCAGGGCCAAGCTGCGTTCGATCTGTGAGACGCTGGACGAGCACGCTGGGCGCAGCGGCTCGCCGGGGATGCGGGGGGCTCTCTTCTCCATCCTGCTCGGAACTGGTCTCGCCATCGGGGCATGCGGTGACAGCGTCGAGTCCGAGGGCGGTGATGCCGGCTCGGCAGCCGCGGCGGGTTGGACTGGCACAGGCGGCGGTGCCACGTCGAGCGCCTACGGGGGGCCGATGGGCGGTTGGGGCACGGCCTATGGCGTGCCTGGCGGTTGGGGTGGTACTGGTGGCCTGGGCGGCGAAGGTGGCCTGGGCGGCGAAGGTGGTCTGGGCGGCGAAGGCGGCCTCGGTGGTGCTGGCGGCAACGGCGGCGCCGGCGGAGACTGAGAGGCGCCTCACCTAGTAGTGCCGTTGAGCTTCAGCGGCGGTTCAGTGAGTTGCGGCCCCGGGCCATGCCGCGGGGCGTCTCGGGTCGCTCAGTCGGGATCCAGGTTGGCGCTCACCGTCCGATCGACCAGCGCTTGCGAAATGTCGAGCCCCCGCGCGAGGTCTTTGAGCACCTGAAGCTCCCGCGGGTCGGCTCGTCCGTCGGCCCGCAGCACGAGGCACAAATCGCGGAGGACTTGGACTCGTCGCGCCGTGGGAACCTTGTCGTGAGCGTCGGCGATTCGCTCTGGAAGGCTCTTCTTGATGGCGTCGATATCGAGTTTGTCCGAGAAAGATCGGTCGCCGAAGAACTTCTCGAACACGGCGACTTCGGCCTCGACGATGCCGCCGGCGGCGTCAGCCACAGCAATGGCTCCAGCGAAGAGCAAGCGGCGCATCGTTTCGGCTACCGTCGACCGTTCATCCAGGTAGCTCGGCTCCATCAGGGCCATGAGGGTTTGGACGTGGGCCTCGAGCAGCTCGACCGACTCGCCGCCCTCGCAGGCCAGCTCCGAGTCCGAGTAGTGCTTCAGCGCCTTGACCCGCAAGGGGCTGAAGGGATGGGTCGAGAACCACTCGGTGGCCGTTGGCCGCTGGGCCCCGTCCTCGATTTCCAGCTGCATGTCGTCGGCCTGAGCGGCGAAATCGTCGATGCGGACTTCCACGAGATCACCTCGCAGGCCTGAGGCGAGGCGGAACAAGGCGCTGGCGACAGCATCGCCGTCGCAGGCGCACCAGGCGCCGGCACGGTCCGCTGAGATTTCTGCGTAACGAGACCAAGCGAAGAGGCGCAGGGCGAGCTCGGGTGAGGGCTTCTCCTTGCCGCCGAGCAGCACACCGATGGGGATGTCGTGATGACCAAAGCGATAGTGGCCGAGCTCATGGCCCACCACGAAGCGCAGCTCCTCGGTTGGGAAGGCCTCGAGCAGGCTCGACGAGAGCATGATGAAGAGGCGCCCAGCCTCGGGTCGCACGCAGGCGGCGTTGAACTGGGGGCTGGCGTAGATATAGGTTTCCATCGGCAGATCGATCTCGAGCCGCTCTCGGCACGTCTCGATGAGCTGGCCGATCTTCGGTGACATCGATGGGGTAAGCCGCAGCGCCGTGCCCAGCAGTCGCCGACGCACGCCGCCAGGCTCGTCTTCCTCTCGGCTCAGCCGCCGTGCGATGACCCGCTTGACGTATTGTTCTGCCAGCAATCGCTCAGCCAGCTGCTGGTCTCCCAGGCAGCGCAGGTGCTTCAAGTCCATGACGGCAGGGTAGGCTGCTCTGGCGGTCGCCGCACGTCCTGCGCGGTGGCCGGTCCCGCTACCCTCGGCTGTGGGACGAGGTGGCGCCGAGCACCGTCTCCTCGACGACCGACCAGAACGGTGCGGGAGCGTCCTGCATCACGAAGTGGCCACAGTCGGCCATGGCGGCGCAGGCCATCCCCTCGAGCTGCCGGAGCACCGCATCGAGGACCGAGGTGGACCCGTAGACGTAACGCCGTGGTGCGCGGAGCTGGCGGTAGATCTCCAACAGCTCGCCTCGGTCGGACCACTCCACCAGGGACACCGAGCTGCGCCAAAAAGCCCAGGGGTCGGCTTGGGCCAGCCATCGACCAAAGGGCTCCATGGCTGGTTCGGTGGACATTCTGACAACCTTGCGAAGGGCAGGGAAGAGGCGGCGTTCGAACTTGTCGTAGCCTGCCTCCGCCGCCCGCCGGCTGATCATCCCACTGTCCTGTGGCAGCAAGTTGCCCTCCACGTTGACGAAGGATGCGAGGCGGGCGCCGAGGGAGCGGGCGAGCAGCAGGCCCACCGCACCGCCCATGCTGTGACACACCAAGTGGACTCGCTCCGCGTCGAGCCGGTCGAGCAAGGCCAGCAGGACACGGGCCTGGTCGTCCATGGTGTAGGAAAACTCGCGGGGGCGAGACGACGCGCCGAACCCAGGCAGATCGATCGCCACCAGGGTCAGCTGGTTGGCCAGGCGGCTGTCCCAAGCCCCATCGAAGGATGCCTTGGTGCAGCCGAGGCCATGGATGAACAACACGGTCTCGGGACCTCGAACAGTCCGGCGCAAAGCGATCTCGAGCTCCGTACAGCCCCACCCAATGGTGGTCTGTGCGTTTTGGTCGTCACGATGTTCGGCTGGTGGGTGAGTCATGGCAGAGTGTTCCAGGACAGAGTGCTCCAGGAC
>JAUVCD010000997.1 GCA_030590865.1 Myxococcales bacterium
GCGGCGTAGCCTTCGGCGTCTCACCAGTGCATCACGTCTCGATCATCGGCAATCTGCTCTACGACATCACCCATGCCCGGGACGGGGACTTTCAAGGGGCAGTGACCAATCTCGGCGACGATCAGGTCGAGATCTACCTCAATACGATGATCGACTCGGCCTACTGGTTCCGCAACGGTCCCAATGCCGACGAAAACGACTTGCGCTGCAACATCGCCATTCGGAGCAATGGCCGGCCGTTTGGCGTCGACTGGGGAACGGACAGCACGGCGGACTACAACTTCTTCTACGACACCGATCCGTACACCACCGAGAGCCCAAGCCACGACCTCAGCCACCCAACCGCGCAAGACGCGGCGCACGAAGAGCTCTGCTTCGACCGCAAGCGGCTAACCGGCCCCGAGACCTATTGCATCGACCACGGCCTACCGACAGCGGCGAGCCCGCACTGGGACGCGTGCGATGCTGCTCTCGGCGCGCGGTCGGGAATCGGCCTAGACGACGCGACCGGAGCAGCACTAGGCACCTGGCCAGGGCTGTAACGCCAACCTCAGCGCCGCGGCTCGCGGCCCTCGGCCAACGGGCGGTCGAGCAGGTCCGCCATGAGCCACAGCAACGCTGCAAATTGCAGCGGCCGCGCTTTGCGTTCGGTCAGCTACGATGTTTCAGGGGACGGCCTGTTCAGTTGGCCATGCTGGCGGCTTGGCCAACTCCGGTGGCCTCGGTCATCCAATCGGCGCACTCGTCGGCGGCCATCTGGGCCACGCCGGCAAACCGTCGTCCAAAAATAACATGCTCATGAAGCGCCTGTAGAGCGGTGGCTGTGGGGGTGTGCCCGAGAATGACGATGGACCGCAGCAATGCCACATCGGGTGCCGTCTCGTCGGCGAGCACGGCGAAGGCTTCTTTCTCTAGCGCCTGGGCCATCGGACCTCCCAGGTGATAGTCGCCCGGCAAGAGCGAGTGGGCATTCATGTAGGAGTGCATGGTGCCAACGTCCTCCTCTGCGATTGGCGTGCTGGTGATGTTGAAGCCGCCTTCGGTGAACCGGGTCGTCAATTGAGTTAGCGGCTCCGACGGTGGCTTCCGGCCGGTTTCGCCGCTCTGGGCGCGTCCTTGGGCTGGGGCCGCTGCGGCTCGGCGCCGCGCCTTGGCAGCCTTGGCTTGGCGCTGCTGGTTGCGCTGGCGCGCTCGCTGGTTCTTCTTCCTCATGGTCAGCCTCTTTCGGTAACAGGTGGTTTGCCTGTTCATCGCCGTGAGGCCGGGCCAGTTGCGGTAGCGTCGCGCCCACGAGCGCGGTACACGGTCCGGGCTAACGTCTGAGGGAGGCAATCATGGCTGAGTTTTACACCGACATCCGTGACATCAATTTCGTGCTCTTCGAGCAGTGTGGCATCGACCAGCTCTTTGGCTACACGAAGTACCAGGAGCTCGACCGCGCGACTCTCGAGGCCGTGCTCGAGGAGGCTTACAAGTTCGGCAAGAACCAGCTGGCGCCGATGAATGCTGAGGCGGACAGCGTGGGGTCCTCCTTCGACAAGGAGACGGGTCAGGTCACGCTGCCCAAGGCCTTCAGCGAGTCCTATAAGCTGTTTGCCGAGAACGGCTGGGCCTCCCTGGCTCAGGGGCCCGAATACGGCGGGCAAGGGATGCCCTATTCGCTCAGCCTCGCGGCCAACGATATCTTCTTCGGCAGCTGTCTGTCCTTCTGCCTCCACACCCTGCTGACCAGCGGCGCTGGCCACCTGATCGAAGCCTTCGGGACCGACGAGCAGAAGACGCTCTACGTCGAGCGGATGTACACCGGGCAATGGGCGGGCACGATGTGCCTGACCGAGGCGGGTGCGGGCAGCGACGTAGGTGCGGTCCGGACCAAGGCCACCAAAGAGGGGGACCACTACCTCATCGAGGGTGAGAAGATCTTCATCAGCTTCGGCGATCACAACCTCAACGAGAACATCATCCACGCGGTGCTGGCTCGTATCGACGGTGCGCCCAAAGGCACCAAGGGGATCTCGCTGTTCATCGTGCCGAAGATCCGCACGAGCGCCGATGGCACCCTTGGCGAGCCCAATGACGTCAAGTGCAGCGGCATCGAGCACAAGATGGGCATTCATGCCTCGCCGACCTGCACGTTGGTGTTCGGTGATGAGGGGAAGTGCCACGGCTACTTGCTCGGCGAGGAGCACAAGGGCATGCGCGCCATGTTCCAGATGATGAACGAGGCGCGGATCTCGGTTGGCTTGCAGGGCGCCGCGCTCGCCAACGCCGCCTATCAGTATGCCCTCCAGTTCGCCAAGGAGCGCATCCAGAGCGGCGATCTGTCGGGCAAGCGCAAAGGTCCGGTGGCCATCATCCATCACCCCGACGTGATGCGGATGTTGTTGTGGCAGAAAGCCATCAGCGAGGGCTCCCGGGCCATGCTGCTGCGGGCTGCATTCTTCTATGACTGCTCAGAGGCTGCGGAGGACGAGG
>JAUVCD010000104.1 GCA_030590865.1 Myxococcales bacterium
CCGGCGTACATGCGGTGCGCTGCCTTGGCGGCGCGCTCGAAGTCTCCGGCCACGTAGGCCTCGACCATCGTCTTGTGCACGGCCAATGCCTCGTCGTCGCCGTAAGTGAATTCGTAGAAGCGTGGGTGGGGCGGCCCCCCCTCACAGATGCAGTAGACGTAGCCCTCGTCGACGTGGCAGGGGTCGACTCCCTTGGCGCGGAGCCCCTGCGCGGCCGCCGGCCGCAGATGCAGCAGAAGGGGCGCGGCCACGATCATTGCGATGGTCCAGCGGGTTTTCATGGGCCGAGCATGCTACCTCGGCCCATGAATGGGGTCAGGTCTAGCTGCAGGACACGTTGCTGAACGGGCTCATGAACGCGAGCGGGGTCAAGTCTAGTCACTTGGCACGGTGCTACCGTCGTCCTGTTGTGGCTACGTCGCCCGTCCATCCTCGAGGCAGTCGTCGTGCGCGAGACCGCTCCCCGCCCAGACACCAACTACATGGGCGATGGGATCGCAGCACTTTTCTACCAAGAGCCCGCCCATGCGATCGTCAATGGTTGCTGGGTGGTCGACAACGCCAGAGCTGGGGTGTCGAGCTTTGGCTCCAACGTGACCATGACGGGCAGCCAGCTGGTCTGCAACACCATCGACCTCACCGCCGACGACACCGATGGCCACCCGCCCTCCTTCACCGACGGCGGCGGCAACGCCTGTGGCTGCGGCCAGGACAGTGCCACGTGCAAGCTGGCCAACGCGAATCTGACACCGCCGACTCCGATGCCTGGTCTTTGATCGATCACGTCCTCTGACGTATAGGCCAGGCGTGGTCAACCGATGAGCGCACCATTGAGTATTTCGGCCGGCGGCGACAGATCACCTCTCATGCGAAAGATGGGGGGTGGTCGCCCCGTGACAGCGGCGCCGCCGGTGAAGAGGGGACAGCGCGCCCATCGAATGCCACGAACGGCTCGGCGACGGCAGCTGGCGCCGACCGTTCCACCCCGGCGCCCCCGGGCTAGGGGCAAGCGCGCTGCGCCCTCGTTGCGGCCAGCGCTGGTTGGCCGCTCGCCCACACCACCGGTACTTGCTGCTGAACATCGACGAGCAGGTCGCAGTACTCCTGATAAAATGCGCTCAGATCCCACACGAGGTGCTGGCCGAGATCAGTCGCCGCATAGAGCTTGCCGTGTTCGAGGAGCAGGTGGGTCACAGGGCCGTGCAGCTGCGTGTAGCCAAGGCGCTCGCCATCGAGCCGGTTCCAGATCCCGAGCGTGCCGTCCGCATAGCCGATGATCAGGGTCTCCTTCGGACCCACCACGATTCGCGTTGGTGCGCTCGAGGGGGTGTGCTCGAAGGAGAAGGACGGTTTGGTCTGGTTCGTGTCGAGGAGCTCGATGCTCCCGTCTCGATAGCCCATCACGACCCAGTCGCCCGCATAGGCCATCGCGCTGGCCGGAGCACTCGCCGGATAGCGCCCGACGGCCGCTCCGGAGCCGTCGAATGCGACGACCGCCGTTGGCGTGGACACGAGGATACGGTCACCGCCCAAGGCCATGGTGCTGGGTTTTCCGTCGATGGCCAGCTTCCGCAGCGTGCCGCTTGCCGTCAGGAGGTGCACCGCGTCTGAGGTCCGCGCCACGCAGGCGTCGGCGTGCGCCAGTGCCTGTTGGAAGCCCACCAAACGGTGTGTCGCAACGAGCTTGTCCGCCTGGGTGTCCCACAGCTCCAATTCGTCATCGAGTGTGCTGAGGCAGGCTCTTGCGCCAACACCAGCGAGCGTATGGGATACGGACAAGGCACGTGCTTCGATGGCCTTGATCCATTCCGTTTGGGGCATGTCGACGACCGACTCGCCGTCGAGCAGCAGCCAACCCTGGTGCGTGAACAGTCGGGGTGGCCCTGCCAGGAGTGCGGGCGCGCGCCAGACGGCACTGCCGGTGGCGGCGTTCCACAAGCGAACGGTACCGTCATCGCTGGCCGTAGCGACCAGCTTACCGTCAGGACTGAATGCGATGGCGTTGACCTCGGCCATGTGCCCACGGAGTGCCTTGTGCTCGCCGCTGTCGACGTTCCATAGGCGGGCCGTGCCGTCGGAGCTCGAGGCGGCGACATGCTGGCCACTCGAATCGAAAGCGACGCCATAGACGCGTTCGGGATGACGCCCGAGCACCGTGCTCGAGGCGGCACGCAAGTTCCATAGGCGCACGGTTCCATCGGTGCTCCCCGACGCCACCCGGCTGCCGTCCGGGCTGAATGCGACGCCGAACACAGCGTTGGTGTGCCCTGTCAAAGCGCTGCCTGCAGCTTGCGAGGCCAGGTTCCAAATGCGCAGCGACCTGTCGACGCTCACCGAGACGAGCCGCCGCCCATCCGGGGCGAAGGCGACGCCTAGAACAGCGCGCTCGTGGCCGGTCAAAACCTCGCTCTGAACACCGGAGCTCACCTTCCACAGCCGGATAGACTTGTCGACGCCGCCTGACGCGAGCTCTTTGCCGTCCGGGCGAAAGCTCACACCGTAGATTTCTCCGCGATGGCCGCTGAGGACGACCGCCTCCGCGCTGGAGCCCAAGTCCCACAGCCGGACGGTTTTGTCGGCGCTGCCGGATGCCAGCATCGCACCATCCGGGCTGAAGCGGACGGTCCTGACCTTGCCGGTATGACCGCGGAGCACTCGCTGGGTATTGCCCGAACCAACCTCCCACAGTCGAATCGTCTCGTCGGCGCCCGAGGAGGCTATCCGTTGGCCGTCGGGGCTGAACGTTACGTCTGCGACGCTCCCTTTGTGTCCAGGCTGCTTGAGGGAGTGGGGCCGCTTGCTCAGGTTCCATAGACGCACGCTGCCATCGCTCGAGCCCGACGCGAGTCGCATGCCGTCGGAGCTGAAGCTCACGCCGTAGACGCGATCGGTGTGGCCCCGGAGCGTGGCCTCTTCCTTCCCCGTCGAGGCGTTCCAGAGCTTGATGGTCTTGTCGTAGCTGGCGGTCGCGATGCGGCGCCCGTCCCTGCTGAAGGCAACCCCCCGAATACTGACGCCATGACCTTCCAACACGCGCACCTGCTTACCCGACCGAACCGACCACAGTCGCGCGCTCGCATCCAGACCGGCGGAGACGAGCAACTGGCCGTCCGGGCTGAAGCTCACAGCTGGAATGGCGGCAGTGTGGCCTCGGAGCGTACGCAAAGCTTTGCCCGACGCCACATCCCAGAGTTTCACGGTCGCGTCCGAGCTACTCGAAGCCAGCAAGCGCCCGTCAGGGCTGAATCGCACTGCGAACACTGGCAACGTGTGGCCCTCGAGCGCTAGCACCTCATTGCCGTTGGAAACGTTCCAGATCCGAACCACGCCATCGTGGCACGCGGTCGCGAGTTGGCGGCCGTCGGGACTGAAGCTCACGCCGCGAACGGCGACTTTGCGCTTGTGCGACAGCAGTCTTGACGTGCCCGACTTCAGATCCCACAACCGCACTTGTCCGTCCCATCCGCCCGAGGCGAGGAGGCGGCCGTTCGGGGAGAAAGCGATGGCGAAGACCTGATCGCGGTGACCTCGAAGCATGCGCGCCGCACCGGTGACGGCATCGAAGAGGTATACGGTGCCACTTTGAGATGCAGCCGCTACCTTGGCGCCGTCGGGCGAGATCTCTACGCGATAGGCCGTGGAGCCGATCACTTTGCGCCACAGGAGCGGGTCCGCTTCCAGCTGCCGCCAAAGTGCACGCGTCGATACGTCGTCGTGCGCTTCCAGTGCCATCCGAAGCTTGGCACGTGCTTCGAGCACAGCGCCGCTGCCGAGGGCCAAGCGTGCGCTATCGCGAAGAGCCTCCGCGCGTTCCTGATTTGCGGTGGCCTCGCGCATCTCGGCGCGATCTCGCTGGGTGTTGGCCTCTTGCTCTCGGTCGGCGATGACCAGCATCGCTGCGACGGCCGCTCCCGCTACTGTCGTCAGCAGCGTGATGACGACGACGATGAGCTTCCGCTTCAGACCAGCGAGGCGTCTTGATTCAGCGTCGCCAGCGGCCAGGAACTGCGCCACATTCCCGGGCACCTCCGCCGCGCATCGCCGCTGTGTGCGCAATGCATCCTGCAAGGCTTCGCCCTGCCAAAGCTCGTCCCGCAGGCGACCGCGCTTGCTCCAAAGCTCAGCCGCTTGGCCCACCTCTGCCAGGAATGCGATCTCGTCCTTGCTTTCATCGATCCAGTGCGCAAGCGTCTGCCAGCTGCGGATGAGTGACTCATGGGCGAGCTCGAGCTGGGCGTCACCGCTCTCGTCGCGCCGCTTCGAGGTCGTAATGAGCCGTGCCTGGGTTAGCCGCGACAAAACGTGCTCGATGCTGTCACCGCCCATTTCCAGGGCCCGGGCTTTCGATACGACCTTGCGCGTGCGTTCGGGCGTTACCAGCTGCAACAACAGTTGGCGGGCCGCAGCGAGCTCGCGCGCTGTGAAACCGTCCAGCACCGCCGCGGCGTGTTGAGCCAAGGCCCCTTCGACGCCACCGAGAGCGTCGTGCGCCGACTTGAGCAGTAGGCGGCGGTCTCGATCTCGCTTTTCCCACAGGATCTGGGCGGCGAACTGAAGCAGTGGCAGCGCGGCTCGCTCGCCGCTCATGGACGCGACCATTTCTTCGACCAGCGTTGAGTCCTCATACCGGTAGCCGAGAGCTTCAACAGGCTTGGTCAGCGTTTCGATGAGTGCATCGGTTCCGAGGCTCTCGATGATGGTCACATGGCTCAACGCTTCGCGCACGGCAGCGCCTGTTGCGAGGCGCCCGAGGAAGTCGTCACGTACCGTGAAGATAACGCGCACCGGATCGAGAGGATCGTCCGCCGCGGTGCAGATCGCAGTCATGAACGCCCGACGCGTCGCTTCGTCTTCCACCAGCGTGAAGAGCTCTTCGAGCTGGTCGACGAAGAGCAGCACTTTGCTGTTTCGGAGCTCGGCGATCGTCTGAAGCTCGAGTGATAGCTGGGCAGGTGACTCGAGTATCTTGTTGCCGAGTGCCTCGCTCTCGACGTCGGTGCTGACGAGGGCGCCCGGTGGCAGCGAAGCACCCGTTCTTGCGCCAGCCGTCGTATCTGTTCTCACCAGGCTCTTCGCAAGCGCATTCAGCGGTCGCTCGCCGGGCCTCACCTGCAACACGATCCAGGGTTCCTGTTCCTGCAGTCGTGGGATGACGCCCGCCTGCACGAAAGAGCTCTTGCCCGAGCCTGATGGTCCCACCACCGCGAGCACCGGCTCGATCCAGATGCGCTCGACGACAGCCGCAATCTCCGGATCTCGTCCGTAGAAGACGTTGGCATGACGTTCGGTGAAAGGTAACAGCCCGCGAAACGGGTTGTCGGTCTGCTCGTGTCGTTCCTTGGAATGCTGCCGCAACTGCGCGGCCACTTCCGCCGCCGAGGGACGCTCGTCAGCTACCTTCTCGAGACAGCGGTTGATGACATCCGCGAGATCGGAAGGAAGATCGGCAAAGTTCTCCACCTGCGGCACTGCGCTCGGCGAGCAAACGGCGGCGAACTGTTTCGCCATGGTGGGCTCGTAATAGGGCAGCTCGTCCCCGCAGAGCTCGAAGAGGATCATGCCCAGCGCCCAAACGTCGGTTGCGCCGCTGCATGGGTCTCCGAGCCACTGCTCAGGTGCCATATATGCCGGCGTCCCCATCGCTCCCCAGCTCTCGGCGTCGTACGCGGTGATGCCGTCCTCGATGGCATCGTCGTCCGGGTGCAGGACAGCTTTGCGTGGCAGCCCGCCCTCTTGCCGTGGGCCGCCTTCTTTGGTGTGAACGATCTTCGACAGCCCGAAATCGACCACCCGCAAACGGCCGTCCCGTGGCATCACCACGTTCTCCGGCTTGAGATCCAGATGGAGAATTCCGTTTCGATGGGCCTCGTCGAGAGCGCCCGCGATGGCTAAGCCGATGCGTATCGATTCCTGAACGCTGAGCCGGCGTCGCGCCATACGCTGCGCCAAGTCGTCACCATCCAGGTACTCCAATGCGACGTAGGGCGTGCCCTCATGCTCACCGACTGCGTGGATGGTCACGATGTTGGGGTGACTGAACTTGGCGGTCACACGCGCCTCGCTCAGAAATGCAGCTTTTGCGCTCGGCGATCCCACACGTTCTGGGCGGATCATCTTGAGCGCCACTTTGCGCCCGAGCTTGGTGTCCCGGGCGAGGTACACCTCACCCATGCCGCCGCGCCCCAACATGCGAATGATCTTGAAGTCGTCGAATACGTCGCCGTTGCCGCAAAGAGCGGGAAGCGTGTCCTCATCGGCGATGCCCTCGCCATCGGCGCCAGACTGGGACGTGCTGCGTGGCTCAGTCGGGGGGATAAGCATGCGGAGCTGGCGCCGATTGTTGCACGACTCCGGCCGCATGAGGGACATATGTCGCGGCCGGTTTCGCGACTCCGTAGACTTCAAAGCACCGCAGCGTCTCCGGGAAGGCCGGCACGATTGATCATACGAAAGGCCGGCGTTGCCACGCCTTCGGCCACGTGGGGGTACGCAGGATGGCCATGCCGTCGCCGAACCAACCGGTGCCCTCGCTCGAGGTGTCGCTCACGACGCTGTCCTCGAGGGACAGCTGGGCGCCAAAGACCAGAATCCCGGTGTGCCCGTTGCGCGTGCTCAGCGCCTCCGACACGCACATCACTGACGCGGCGCTTGCGCATCTCAAAAGCCCCACCAAGCTCCGAGTGATCGACCTCCAAGACACCCTCGTCGGCGACGTCGGTCTATTGCACCTCCAGACGCTCGCCGAGCAGCGAGTCCTCCCTCGACACTGCCACGGCTGATCTATTCGTGCCACAATCGCCCGGAGGCCAGCTTGACCCGCTATACGATCGTCCTAACGCGATTCCAGCAAGCACCGGAGGGCCAACAGAGCATCCCCGAAGGAGAGCGCTTGGCAAAGGCGTTCGGGATCAGCTTGGAACGCGCCGAGGCCTACGTTCAAACCGTACCCTGCGTGATCAAACGAGATGCCTCCTTGGAGGAAGCCCAGCGTTACCAAGAATTGCTGGGCCCCATAGGCGCAATCGTTGAGGCGAGGCCCCTTGGCGCAGCCCCTCCAACGGATTTGGCTGCCGTCGGACTGAGGCAGGCACCCTCCTTGATTGCCCCACCTATGCCAGCAGCCGCGCCCGCACCGACACCCACGGAGATCGCCCCCGTCTCGTTTCTCAGCGGGGTGCATCGGGCTCTGCTAGCGCCGCTACGAGGCGCCGGAATCGCCTGGCTACTCTGCTTATCGGCCGTTCTGTTCGTTGTGGTATGCGCGACGGCAATCCCCTGCTTCGGGTTGTTCATCGCGGTTCCCATCATGGCGCTCTACTGCGGACTGTACCGCGAGATGTTCGGTTGCGGCCTTGCCTACGGCTCGGCAGACGTGCCCAGCGCTTTGACGCTATCCGACCTTTTTAATCTGCGACAACAGACCAGGGAGCTCGCGCTCTACGGCCTCGTGATCATGGTGGTGGCGGGCCTGCTGCTCGGCGCAACAACCTACGGTTGGAGCGCCGTTCAAACGAGCGATGCGTCGGTCCAAGTATGCGCGAACCCAAACAGCGCCCAAGGCGCGCGACCACAGACCGAAACGAAGGACGAGACAGGGCGATCGGAGACGACTGAGGAGGAGGGCTCGAACAAGGGCGGCTCGAAGGCCCCCGCCGCGACCCACACACCACGACGCCAGGGCTGCGTGAATACGCCCGCCCTGACCGCCTCGGGTTTCGGGCTGGCCTGGCTCATGCTCTTGATCCAAGGCATCTACTGGCCCATGGCGTTCACGGTGAGCCGCTTGACGGGACGGATCACGGATCTGTTCCGTGTCGGTCGCATCGCCCGCGGGATCTACGCCGGGGGATGGGATTATGTCGTCGTCGTCGTGCTGGGCACCACCGGCTTTGCCAGCATCATCGTGGTCCCCACCCTCATGGCGGCGTGGGGCTCGACCTTCGGCAAGATAGCTCTTCTTCTCCTGCCCTTCCCATGGATCGCCTACGTAGGTTCGGCCGTCAGCTATCTCATGGGGCGCATGCTCGCGGCACGGGCTGAGGAGTTCGGCTTCCTGGAAGCATAGCCCTAGGGGGCCGAGGAAGGGGTCAGCGCGGTAGGTCAGCCCAACCAACGGCGGAGGAGCAGAATCGTGATCGCGACCAGGCCCAGCGCCCCGACGCCGCGGGTCGCCGCGAGCGCCGCGGGGGTGCGGTGGATGGCCCAGAATGCCAGCAGCTGGGGCCGCACCAGCATGGAGCCACACAGCAGTGCGACGAGGCCAACGACAATCCACATTTCGATGTCCATGGACTGATCCTTTACCCATGTCCTTGGTTGCACAACCGGTCGTCGTCGCACAGAAGTGATGAGCGTCCAGCTCACCCGCAGGGCCAGCGGCCCGCAGCGCCTCCCACTCCCTGCCCGGGTACCGAGCGGGACCAGCAGGACAAGGTCCACGGGCCGCGACGGCCGGCACCCTGATCGGCCGAGCTACTCCTCTACAGGTCAACCACCGGCGCAGTCGGTCGACCAGCCATCGGCGGTGCAGGTGGCCTCGAGCGTCGCGCAGCCCGCCTCGCCACCGGTGCCACCGGCACCCCCGGCCCCGCCAGCCCCGCCAACCCCGCCACCACCGCTGGCCGAATAGCTGCAAACGTAGGTTTCGAGAGAGCAGTTCTGTCCGTCCTGCGGCACGTCCTTCGGACAGAAGACGTCGTCGCAGAAGGCGCCTTCCACGGTCCAGGCGCAGTCGCCGATGGACTGGTAGATGCTGCAGTAGGCATCGCCCGAGAGGTCGAGGCACACCTCCGCACAACCGGGAGGCTTCTCGCACGCGCCGATCTCGCAGGTGATCGTCGACCCGCAAATCGTGTCGGTGTAGCACGACGCCGTCGGAGGGCAGCTCGCCACTTGTTGGTCACCCGGCTGGCATGAGGCCTCCGCGTGGCACTGTTCTGGCTGCTCCTCTCCGCAGGCGGCCGCGCAGGTCATGACCAGCAAACTCACCGCGCCAAGAGGCACCCACCAACGCCCTAGATTCAGCATCTGCTCTGCCCCTATGTTGCCATGGTCCGCTGCGACGCACCATGGCCGCACTATTGTCGATTGGTTCTAGTGTCCTGAGGTCGCACGGGGCCATCACAAGACGCTGCGTGCCGAGCACGACCCGGCTTACCTCTTGTGGGGCGATCGCTGTTGCAGGACGGTGGCTCAGGCCTCTTCTTCGTCCTCAGGTCGCAAGACGTGGGTGAGATCGCTGCCCCGATCGGTCCAGGTCTCGTCGTGCTCTGAATCGCGGTGCGGTCCGTCGTGGCCCGCCGGCTCGCCGCACTGCAGCTCGATGCGCTTCTTGGCGAGGTTCGACGTCGTCCCGCGAACGTCGCGGGTGATGATCAGGAGGGCTCGGTGTTTGCAAGACATGGTGCAGCTCACTGGAACCGTGACCCCGAAGGGCGGGCCAAGCCAAGCATAAGCACGTTTGCCCCTGGTTCGCTCAGATTCTCGGCAGTCGGTACGGCCCCAGGATGGCCGAGCGGCGGGGGCCACGACCCAATCGCGTCCCAGGCCAGCCGGTCTGGCCTATTGCAGCATTGGGGATTGTCAGCAGGCCCGAGGATGCGCAGCTTGTTGCTGCCCCTTGCAGCCCGACGCCGGGACGTGCGAAAAACCGCGACCCGAGGAGTCCACGATGAGCAAGAACGAGACTAGTGACGAGAAGGCGACTGACGAGACGGCCAGCGACGAGCAGGCCACCGCCAAGAAGACGCCCGCCAAGAAGACCGCGGCCAAGAAGACGCCCGGCAAGCAGAGCGCTGATCAGACCGAGTACGAGTTCAAAGCTGAGGTCCAGCGGGTGCTGTCGCTGGTGATCAACTCGCTCTACATCAACTCCGAGGTGTTTCTGCGCGAGCTAATCTCCAACGCCTCCGACGCCCTCGACAAGGCGCGTTTCTTGGGCCTAGCCGACCAGGACAACGTCATCGAGCAAGAGGGCGAGCCAGGCATCGCCATCACCCTAGACTCGGAGAACAGCACTCTGACGATCGAGGACAACGGCGTCGGAATGACCCGAGACGAGACCATCAGCGAGCTGGGCACCATTGCCCACTCGGGCACCGGCGAGTTCGTCGACAAGTTCGCCAAGCTGACAGACGCCAAAGACAAGGACAAAGCCCTGGAGCTAATCGGCCAGTTTGGCGTCGGTTTCTACGCAGCCTTCATGGTCGCCACCCGAGTCGACGTCGACACCTTGTCGATGAAGAAAGGCTCCGAACCAGTGCTCTGGCGGTCCAGTGGCGCCGGGTCGTTCAACGTGATGCCTGGTGAGCGCAACAAGCCAGGCACCCGCGTCGTGTTGCACCTCAAGGAGGAAGCCAAAGAGTTCGGCGACCGCTGGCGAGTCGAAGCGGTCATCAAGAAGTATTCGGACTTCGTGATGTTCCCCATCCGCATCGACGACGACGTGGTCAACGAGTCATCCGCCCTGTGGCGCACCGCCCGCTCCGAGGTGACCGACGAACAGCACAAAGAGTTCTTCAAGCACATCACCCAGGGTCGAGTCGGTGACGAACCCCTGGCCACGGTGCACTACGCGGTAGACGCTCCGGTGCAGTTCTCGGCCCTACTCTATGTGCCCGAGAAGGCGGCCCCCGACCTGTTCATCCCCCAGAAAGAGCGGGAAGGCCTGCGGCTCTACGCCAAGCGGGTGCTCATCATGGAGAGCTGCGACACCTTGCTGCCCATCTATTTGCGGTTCGTACGCGGAGTGGTCGACTCGGAGGATCTGACCCTCAACGTGTCGCGAGAGACGCTGCAAGAGAACCGGACGGTCAAGCAGATCGAGCAACAGCTCACCAAGCAGCTGCTCAAAGAGCTGGGGCGGATCGCCGACGAAGACGCCGAGCGCTACGAGACCATCTGGAAGCAGTTCGGATTGGTGCTGAAGGAAGGCGTGTCGGTCGACTGGAAGAACAAGGACATCATCGCCGGACTGTGCCGCTTCGAGTCACTGAAGGGCAAGGCAGAGGAGCTGACCAGCCTGCACCAATATGTGGAGGCCAAGGCAGAGGATCAGGAGGAGATCTGGTACATCAACGGACCCTCTCGCCAGCACGTGGAACGGAGTCCCCACCTCGAGGTATTTCGGGACAAAGACATCGACGTGCTGCTGCTCACCGACCCGATCGACGAATGGGTCGTCCAAGGCCTGGCCGAGTTCGAAGGGGCCAAGCTCAAGAGCGTGGTGCACGGGCAGCTCGATCTGGGCGACCAGGAGGAGCGGGACGAAGCGGACGAGAAGAAGCTGGCCGGGGCGGTGGCCGCGATCACCGCAGCGCTGGGCGACAAGGTCGGCGAAGTGCGGTTATCCAATCGGCTGACCGAAACGGCCAGCTGCCTCGTATCCAAGGAAGGGGACCCAGGAGCCAACCTGGAGCGGATCATGAAGATCATGGATGACCGGGCTGCCGAGAAGGCGCGCATCCTAGAGATCAACCCCACTCACCCGCTGGTTAAGAACTTCGCGACCCTCATCGACGAGGACAAGAACTCGCCGCGGATCCAGCTCTATAGCGAGATGCTCTTCGACCAGGCACTGCTGAGCGAAGGCGTGGTCGAAGATCCGGCCAAGCTGGTCAAGCGCATCCAGGATCTGTTGGTCGAGGCGACCAGCAAGGCCAGCGAAGGCTGACCCGGCGCCTCAGAGCCTGGGGGCGGCGCGATCGTGCCCAAGCAAAAATGCCACTTCCGCTGATTGTCGATGCGTGGGATTAGTGAGGCAAGATGCCCGTCCGGCTGCATGTCAACGTCGACCACATCGCCACGCTGCGCAACGCCCGTGGCACGCCCTATCCGGACCCGATCTACGCGGCCCAGATCTGCGAGTCCGCCGGCGCGGACGGCATTACCGCCCACCTACGAGAAGACCGGCGACACATTCGAGATAGCGACGTCGACCGACTGAAGGCCATCATCCAAACGCCGCTCAACCTCGAGATGGCGGCGACCGGAGAGATGATCGAGATCGCCGCCAAGGTTAAGCCAGCGGTCATCACGCTGGTCCCTGAGCGACGGGAGGAACGCACCACCGAGGGCGGGCTCGACGTGGTAGGCCAGCGCGGGGCCATCACCGAAGCTTGTGCCATGGCCAAGGAGCGGGGGATCAAGACCAGCCTGTTCATCGCCGCCGATACCCACATGGTCGAGGCAGCCCATGAGCTGGGTGTCGATCAGATCGAGCTCCACACCGGCGAATATTGTCACGACCCGTCGACCCCCGAGCTAGAGCGGCTCCGAAAGGCCGCCGCCTTGGCCGCCAAGCTCGACCTCCAGGTCGCCGCCGGTCACGGGCTCACCCGCCACAACACGGTGGCCGTATCAGCCATCGCGCAGGTCGAGGAGCTCAACATCGGTCACGCGATCATCTCGGATGCAGTGCTGGTAGGGCTCAGTCGGGCCGTCCGCGACTACCGCGCCGCCATCGATCGCGGTGTGCAGATGCGTGGCTGATGATCCTCGGGCTGGGCATCGACCTGTGCTCGATCGAGCGCATGGCCGCCATTCTCGAGCGCTGGGGCGACCGGTTTGAACGCCGCATCCTGAGCGCCCCCGAGCGGGTAGCACTCGCCAATCGAACCGATCGGGCCACCGCCTTGGCAGGCCGCTTCGCCGCCAAGGAGGCGACCGCCAAGGCACTGAGCGGTGGCCGCGGCGTCAGCTGGCATCACGTGCAGGTGCTTGGCCGGCCGCACCGGCCACCGGAAATTCGACTGCTAGGCCCAGCGCGAGCCTCCGCTGACCAAGTGGGCGTCACCCACGTGCACCTATCCATCACCCACGACGCCGGCGTGGCCGCGGCGGTGGTAGTAATGGAGGGCGAACCAACCGGGGAGCCTTGGCCATGATACCGATCCTGTCGCGCGACCAGATGCGAGCCTACGACGCCCAGGCCATCAACGACGGCCAGGTGCCAGGCGTGGTGCTGATGGAGAACGCCGGCCGCGGTGCCGCCGAGATCATCGCGGCCGAGCTGGAAACCCAAGCCGCCGGCGGCGGACCGGTGGTGGTCCTCAGCGGCCGGGGCAACAACGGCGGCGACGGCTTTGTGGTGGCTCGTCAGCTGGCGGCGCGAGGCCTGACGGCCGAAGTCTGGTTGATCGGTGAGCGGGACCGGGTCGCCGGCGATGCCCGACTCAACTTGGAGGCCTGGCTCGGGCTGGGCGGCAAGATCACCTATGTCGACGAGGACCTCGCACCGCTAGGCAAGGCGCTGGACACTGCAACGCTGGCGGTGGACGGGATCTTTGGCACTGGGCTCGATCGGCCGGTGAAGGGCCGCTACCACGACATCATCAAACTGCTGAACCGGGCCCCCTGCCCGCGAGTCGCCCTCGACATTCCCTCAGGTCTGGACGCCGACACCGGCCAGGTGCTGGGCACGGCGGTGCGCGCCGACCTGACGGTCACCTTCGGTCGGCACAAGCTCGGCCTGCTGCAGGCCCGTGATCAGGTCGGCATCCTGCGGCTTGTGGGCCTCGGCATCCCGGACGAGCACTTGGTCGAGACCGTCGGCCACACCGCCAGGGTCATCGAGGGGCAGCACGTGCTTGCCACGCTCGGCAAGCGAGCCGCCAACACCCACAAGTATCGGTCTGGCAACGTACTGGTGATCGCCGGTAGCGCAGGCAAGACCGGCGCCGCCCTGCTCAGTGCCCACGGCGCGCTGCGGTGTGGCGGAGGTATGGCCACCATCGGCAGCTGGCCCGAGGCCATCGACGCGCTCGCAGGTCGAGTCGAAGAGATCATGACCGCCCGGCTCGAACGCAGTGCCCTGGACGAGACGGTCGACCAAGCCCTCACCAAGCGCAAGGCAGTCGCCATTGGACCGGGCCTGGGCCTCGACGATGATGCGCGCAGGCTGACCGAACGAGTGGTGCTGGGCTGGAAGGGGCCGGTGGTCGTCGACGCCGACGCCATCAGCCACTTTGCCGGGCGCCCCGAAACACTTCAGAAGGCGCCCGGCCCGCGGGTGCTGACGCCCCATTCAGGCGAGCTCGGTCGGCTGCTGGGCAGCAGCAGCACCGCGGTGGAGGCCGATCGCTACGCCGCCGCCCGCGAGGCCGCCGACCGCACCGGGCAGACCGTGGTGCTCAAGGGCCCAGGGTCCATCGTCGCCAGCGACGCCGGCAAGCGAATCGCGGTTTGCGACATCGGCAGCGCGTTGCTCGCTACCGCCGGCTCGGGGGACGTGCTCACCGGTGTCATCGCCGCTCTGCTGTGCAACAGCCCAGCCCACGAGGCGGCTTGCGCGGGCGTCTACCTCCACGCCCTGGCTGCCGATTGCTGGCACGAGGCCATCGGCGCCGACCGCGGCATGCTCGCCGGCGAGATCGCCGAGAGCTTGCCGCTGGCGATCGCCTCCTTGAGCGACCGGTAGCCAGCAACGACAGCCGGCAACCGACGGCCATCCGGGGCCCGGGCTCAGCAAAGCTCGCGTGGAGTGGTCTGTGACGGACGACAGAGGCACGGATCCTGCGTACAATCATCTTGGGGAAGTTCCCCTTCCGGGCGGCCGAGAGGAGTAGCGCATGAGGTTGTGGGCATTGGTGGGCGGTTTGTCTCTAGGCGTACTGGCGGCATGGTCGTGTAGCGGCGATGGCGAAGGTGGCTCGACGACGACCAGCGGCAGCGGCAGCGGCGGCGGCGGCGGAACAGCTGGCGCTGGCGGCGGCAGCTCCGTCACCTGCATCGACGACCTTCAGTCCATCACCCTGGCGCCTGACAACCTGATGGTGCAGCTCGACGGGTCGTCAGCTCCGCCAGTCACCTTCAAGGCTACCGGCGAGCTTGCCAATGGCAACACGGTGACCCTCCCGGCCGACCAGCTCGCCTGGACCGCCAGCCGTGGAGACGACACGCCGCCAGGTGACATCGACGACGGGGTGTTGACGCCCAACCCCCACGCCGGCGGCGTGGTGGACATCACGGCCACCGACTCGTGCGTGACCGGCGCCACCACGGTCGTGTTCTACCTCGACGTGACCGTAGGCAATCCCAGCGATCCAGGCGCCTGGGACGGTGATCCCATCGTCGGCCCACCGGCGCCGAGCATCGTCTATCCGAGCGACGAGACCCGCATTCCACGGAACCTCTACCGCACCATTTTTCAGTGGCGCTCCGAGGGGTTCGATGAATTTCGGCTGATCTACGAAGGCGCGAACTCGAAGGTCACGGTGTTCACCGATGGCCAGCACGGACTCTGCGCAGCGGCGAACCCGCCGGCAGGCTGCTGGGAGGTCGACGAGGTCTCGTGGAGCTTCATCGCCGCGTCCAACGCCGGCTCGACGGCGAGTTGGCTGGTCGACGCGCTCGACACCTCGACCAACCCCCCGACGGTCCGACGCTCCGAGGCGATCGAGCTGGGGTTCTCGCTGCAGGACGTCGAGGGCGCGATCTTCTACTGGTCGACCACCTCGGCAGGGATCCGACGGGGCCGGATCTCCGAGCAGGATCCGGAGGACTACCTCGTCGGCAAGCCCAACGCCACCACCTACAGCGACCCGGCCGACGAGGTGGGCTGCGTCGCCTGCCACGTCGTCTCGCGGGACGGAAAATACCTGGTCGCACCGGTCAAATCCGACGCGACCGACAGCTTGTGGGTCACCGAGGTGACCAACAACCCGCCACCGACCCGGGTGGTCACCGACGTGCCCGATGCCAGCGGCCACGGCTACGCCACCATCTCGCCAGACAACGAGCACGTCGTGGTGACCTTCAAGAAGGACTATATGTGGATGGTCGAGCTGCAGACCGGCAACTTCGAGGTGCAGCTTCCGACCGAGAGCTTCGGCGGCGGCACCACTCCGGACTGGTCGCCCCTGGGCGACGAGTTGGTCTTCTCCACCGGCACAGGCGACGGCCCTAGCGACGCCTCGCTGGCGCTCATTCCTTGGGACGGAAGCGCCTGGGGGCAGCCGACCATCCTGCTCGATCCGCCTGAGGGCCAGTCCAACCTGTTCCCCATGTTCTCTCCTGACGGACAATGGCTCGCCTACTCGGTGGGCAAGGGCGGCCACAGCGACCAAACCGCCCAGCTGATGCTCTTGCATCGCACCGGCGGCACGCCCATCGAGATGATCAAGGCCAACCGGATCACCTCGAATCTGATGACCGACGGCCAGTATCAGAGCAGCCTGCCGACCTGGGCGCCACCAGGTGACTACAACTGGGTGGCCTTCAACACCAAGCGCGAGTTCGGCGTGATCCTCGAGGAAGGCACCCAGCAGATCTGGGTTGCGGCCGTCGATCTCGATAAGGCCGAAAACGGCGAGGACGCGAGCTACCCGGCCTTCCGCGTGCCTTTCCAGGGCCTCTATGAGAACAACCACCGCGCCTATTGGACCCTCGACATCGGCCAGGGTGGCAGCGGCGGTTCCGGCGGCAGCGGTAGTGGCGGAGCGGGCGGCGGACCTCCGTGCCCCGAGATTCTCAATGTCGGCGATCCATGCGATCCACTCAACGACTGTTGCGAGACCGGGTCCTATTGCGACACCAACGACAGCGGTGAGACCTACGTCTGCATCAACGTCGTGCCGAACTGAACGGCTACCCAAAGCTCCGGAGCATCATGATGACGTCCCAATCGAAGGCGGATCTACATTTTATCAGCACGGCGGCAGCGATTCTGGCCGCGCTGACGCTGTTCTTTGGAGGCTGCGGCGGTGACGACACCACCGCCGGAGCCGGGGGCACCGGCGGCTCGAGTAGCACAGGCGGCGGAGCAACCGGCGGCTCGGGATACTGTGACGCGAGCGATTGCCCAGGTGACACGACCACCTGTGCCTATCCAACCTGCGCCTTCGAGACCTGCGACATCGGCTTCGCCCTCGCGGGCCTGCCCTGCACCGAAGACAACGGCACGCTCTGCGATGGAGAGGGCAACTGTGTCGAGTGCCTCAATGACGGCCAGTGCCCTATCGAAGAGGACTGTATCGACAACCAGTGCAGCGGCAGCGGCAACAACAACGACGGCGATCCTTGCACCAACCCAGCCGACTGTGACAGCGGCTTCTGTGTAGACGACGTGTGCTGCTCCACCCTCTGCAACGGCGAATGTGAGGCCTGCAGCGCAGCCAAGTCCGGCGGCGATGACGGCCTGTGCACCCCAGTGCCCGTGGGTACGGACCCAGACCAGGAGTGTAACCAGGGCGAGCGGTGCAACGGCAGTGGCGCCTGTGTGGGCTGCGCCCACATTTGGAGCCAGGGTTTTGGCGAAGGCACCCAAGACCAGTTCGGCGAGAGCGTGGCCACTGACGGCTCGAACAACGTGATCCTCACCGGTCGCTTGCGCGGCACCATCGACTTTGGTTGCGGTGCCATCTCAAGCGCCGGCGACAAATATGACGTCTTCGTCGTCAAATTCGACTCGACGGGATCGTGTCTGTGGAACAAGGCCTTTGGCGAGGGGTCACAGGACCAGTTCGGTCAGAGCGTGGCGGTCGATGGCTCGGGCAACGTCCTGATCACCGGCCGATTCCGGGGCAACAACGTCGACTTCGGCTGCGGCGGCATCTCGAGCGCCGGCGGCAAACACGACATCTTCGTCGCCAAGCTCGCCTCGGGCGGCAACTGCCTGTGGAGCAGAGGCTTCGGCGAGGGGACCCAGGACCAGTTTGGCGAGGCCGTGGCCGTCGACATCACCGGTAACGCCCTGGTCACCGGCCGGTTCCGGGGCACCAACGTCGACTTCGGCTGTGGTGGCATCTCGAGCGCCGGTGACAAGCACGACATCTTCATCGCCAAGCTGGACTGGAACGGCGACTGCATGTGGTCCCACGGCTTCGGTGAGGGCTCACAGGACCAGTTCGGCGAGGGTGTCGCCGCCGATAGCTCGGGCAACGTCTTGCTCACCGGTCGGTTCCGGGGCAACGACATCGACTTCGGCTGCGGTGCGCTGTCGAGTGTAGGCGGAAAGCGGGACATCCTGATTCTCAAGCTCGACTCGAGCGGCTCCTGCTTGTGGCACAAGGGCATC
>JAUVCD010000286.1 GCA_030590865.1 Myxococcales bacterium
TAGGCCACTGCAACGGAGCTCGAAGGCGTCGGGCCAGGGCGGAATCGACCTTCCCATGACCGGAATATGACAATAAGCGCCTTGACGCCTCACACGTGAGAACCTGGCATAGTATTGCCACCCATTGACCAACATGTCCGCCATTGCGGTGATTCAACCAATGTGGCCGTTTCGTCACAATAACGAATTCGAAGCCCCGTTAATGAGTGAAACCGCGTCACGATGCGACTCAGAAGGTCCGAATCCGGCGTGCTATGCTTGAGCATGCAATCGACCGATGCTGACAATAAGGTCAAACTGACTCGCAAAGAGGTCGACCAGCTCGCCGACGACATTGCCGAGGCCGCAGCGCACATCGACGCGGCGACCCATCGGTTGCTCACCGATGTTCGTCGCTTCGACGCCTGTGGCGGCTGGTATCGTCATGGAGCCAAGAGCTGTGCCCATTGGCTCAGTTATCGCATTGGCCTCGGTGTCAATGCCGCCCGCGAGAGGGTTAGGGTGGCGCGGCGGCTGGGGCAGTTGCCGCTCATCGATGCGGCGCTGCGTGAGGGCCTCATGAGCTTCTCCAAAGTTCGCGCTATGACGCGGGTGGCCACCGAGGACAACGAGGCCAAGCTGCTGCACATGGCCAAGTGCGCTTCTGGCGCGCAGCTCGAGCGCATCTGTCGCGGGTACCGACAGGTCACCGAAGGGCGCAAGCCGCGCTGGGACGACGAGCGGCGCTTTCTGCGCAAGCGGCACACCGCTGCAGGGATGGTGCGCATCGAGGCGCAGCTCCGACCGGACGAAGCTGCCCTGGTGATGCAGGCCCTGGGAGAGATGCGTGCCGCTGCCCGTGGCGGCGCGAGCGACGATGCCGAGGGGCGCAAGGAGCAGAAGGGGATCGCCGCGGTGACGGCTGCGGAGCAGGGGCAAGCCGACCAACACGACGTTACCGCGGTGACGTCACCAGGGTCGCGAGCGACGGAGGTCGTCGGCGTTACCGCGGTAACGTGGCCTGACCCTGACCCCGACTCAGAGAGCGACCGCCCGACCCCGAACCTGGCCGACGGGCTGGTGCTGATGGCCGAGAGCGTGCTGGCTCGAGGCCCGGCGGCGCGACGGGCCGGCGAGCGGAACCAGCTGATCGTACAGCTTGGCGAGGAGCTGCTGGACAGCGGCGAGCACGGCACGTGCAGGGGTGACGAGCGCCAGAGGCGCGGAGTCGGACCCCAAACCGTAAGCGAAGCGAGCGATGGGCGCAGCGAGCCGTGCAGGGGTGACGGGCGCAAAGCGTCCGTCGGGACCCCAAACCGTGAGCGAAGCGAGCGATGGCGGGCCGTGCTGCACGATGGCAGCTGGCTGTCGGGTCAGACGCTGCAGCGACTGGCCTGCGATTGTGGCGTCACGGTGGTGAAGACCGGGACCGATGGCGCCCCGCTCGATGTGGGACGCAAGCGGCGCACCATTCCGCCCGCACTGTGGACCGCCCTGCTCACCCGCGATGGTGGCGGCTGTCGCTTCCCTGGCTGCACGAGCCGCATCTTCCTGGCAGCCCACCATATTCGTCCGTGGGTGCAGGGTGGGTCCACCAATCTGGACAACACCCTGGTCGTATGCGGATCCTGTCACGAGCGGCTTCACGAGGGAGGCTTTCGGGTGGAGCGTCAGGCCGATGGCACCGTCCGGTTCTTCACGCCGGACGGAGAGGTCATCGACCCGTGCCCAGCGCCGCCCAAGATCGAGGGCGACGGCTTGGCGTTGGTCATGGCCGACAACGAAGCGCACGGACTGTACATCGACGATCGGACGTCATTGCCTCACAATTACAGCCCGCGGTTCGATCTGGGTACGGTGGTCAGCGGTCTGCTGCCGAATCAGGGCCGGCTCTGAAGCGCCGGCGGGTGGCGATTGCCGCCGACCTGCGTTGCTGCTGGCTGTGATCTTGACCGCTGGTCCCGCTCCCGCGTGGTGATGTTGTGCGTCGCCTCGAGTGATGCACTGGGTACGCGGGTGGCGCTCGGTCGGCCAACGTTCTCCGCCTGAGCCGCCGGCCTAGCAGGAGGCGGCGTTTCGCCGAGGGTAGCACGAGGTCGTTGTGCCTCGTGGCGGACCCGGTCGGCTCCTGGCGGTGGTTATGCGGCTCGGTGCCAGACGTCGGTCGCAGTGAGCATGACCTGGCGAGGAATGTCGACACTAGCCTCGCGGTTCCGGTCGCGACAGTAATTGCCTGCTTCCTCAGTGCCCCGTATCTTCATCACATGGGCCGACTGTCGAGCTGCCACCGCGTTGCGGCCTTTGTCCTGCCGGTACTTGCGGCGATGGGGTGCGGGTCGAATTCCAGCCCGGTCGAGCCACCACGCGACCCGGACCCTGGGATCGTGGCGGGGGCGCGTTTGCGGCCCGTCATGGCGGTCGCCGAGGGGGGCGTCGAGGCCTTCGTGCACTGGTACGACACGGAGCTCGACGTCGCCTGCCGGTTCGAGCGCGACGCCTCGGGCGCGGAGCGCTGCTTGCCTGACGGCGACCGCGTGGTCTTCATCGACGCAGAATGCACCGAGGCGGCGGTGTTGAGCGAATGCGGCTCGCAGGCCGAGTACGGCCGACTCGACCGCGGCCATCTGATCGATGACGTCTGCGATCCCGACCGTCATGCCAGCTGGTTTCGCATGTACCGTGTCTCTTCGGCGGTGGACGTCAGCGAGTACTACGAGACGTGGACTGTTGATCTGAAAGTGTTCTGTCCTAGCGAGCCGACGCAGCTCGCCGCGGGGCAGGTGCTGCGAAGCGCCTCGCATGTCCCACGCGAGACCTTCGTGGCGGCGGTGCCCACCGTCGAGGCAGGGGACGAACGGCTTGGCAGGCGCGTACTGTCCGCAACCGACGGCTCCCGTGAAGTGCTCAGCGGGTTCGACAACCACTTCGGCGACACCTGCTTTCCCTGGGCTGCGGCCGACCAATACCGCTGCTACCCCTTCGGTGCCGCCCGCGCATACGGTAACTACGCCGACCCCGGTTGCAGCGGCCTTGCAGCGTCGGATCCCTGTGAGCCGAGCTCCCTGGTCGTAGATGTCACAGTCCACATGGACCACCAGTGCAGTGTCGACCTCTATGCCCCGGGTGAGCCTGTCAGCACCCTCTACTACAAGGACATCCCGTACAACGACTGCAAGCCGGTGGCGGCCACCCACCCCCATGTCGAGCTGGGGGCGCCGTTGCCGGCAGATGCCCTCGCTGGAACGCGGCTGCAGCGCAGGGGCTCGGGCCGCCTCAGGACGAACATCCACACGAGCGAGTCGGGGCTGCCCCTCCTGTTCGAGCCCTATCATCTCTTCGACAGCGAGCTCGACTCGCCCTGTGGCCCACGAGATCTCGGCGCCGCGGGCATTCGTTGTGTTCCAGAGGCAGGCATCAACGAGGACGGGCCACGCTACGCCGATCCGGCCTGCACCGAGCCCGTGGCCCTCGCCCAGGAGCAATCCTTTTGCGGGCAACCGCCCTTCTTTGCTCGCTACTGGTTGGTCTGCGAATCGCCATCCTCCCTCGAGGTTCGGCCCACCGAGGAGGAAGTCTCCGACGACATCTACGCACGTGAGGGTTCCGCTTGTGTTGCCGCGTCGGTGGGGCCCTTCGAGCACGTTCTCCGGCTGGGGCCGCCGATCCCGCACGACAGCCTGGCGGCGGTCGACTATGTCGTTCGCTGACTAGGTAGACGAAGCTCGCCGCAGTCCTCGTGAGCGGCGTCGCTGTGTGCCCGCATAACTTGTACTTGAACTGCCACGGAGAACACGCTTCGCCGCGGGGTCTCTCGGTCAGTGTATCACGCGCGTCGAAGGACGAGATTCGGCGCAAGTGGCGTTGGGCGCTGGGGTCGGTGCGAGCGGCTTGGGTGTTGACCTGCGCGTTGGGCTGCGAAGCCTCGCTAGGGTTGACGCTGGTCTCCAAGAGGTGGCGACCCACAGGCAGTAGGCGCCTTGTCGCGCGGCAACCGTGTTGCGCGAGCCCTCCAGTGGGACCCGTCGCTGCAACCGGTGGGGCTGCACAGGTGGTCTCGGTCTTCGCCTGTGCCGCGCCCGGCGTGCCGCTTGCGCCTGGGACGCTCCACCGATCCCGGGCGTAGCAAGCGGCGTGCCGGGCGCCTGGACGAACGCTGCGAAGTTGTGCGGCGCTCCATCCGCTGGGGCGGCGCTAGCCATGCCCGGCTTGGTTGCAGCCGGGTAGGAGTTGCCTAGCGTTCTGCGTGCGTCCTCGACGGTGAACATCCAGTTGATGCGCGCACCCGTCGCGTCTCGGTTGCGTTCCCATGTGGCGACTTCGCGCGTGAGCTGTCGGATACTGGGAATACGCCGGCAGAGGCACTGGCGGCTCAACTGCTCAATTCCCCTGTGCCGAGGTACCAGTGCCGTGTCTCGTAAGTCGCAACGCATGGTCGCGCCCCGCCCCTGATGGGGCGAGGCCGGTGCGCGACCTCGCGGGCGTAGATGTCTGAGCCACGGCCTTCGCTGTGATTTGCGGCGCTGCGCGCCGGCGTGCCGCGTCTGGCCTGGGGATTGAGAACGCCGCGATGTATCATGCCGTTCGGGACCACCGATCGTGACTTCTGAGACGCAGCACTAGGCCCGAGCGGTGCCCCATGCTTGCGCCAGCTTGCAAAGTCGACGATAGGAGCGGGAGGAGGGTTGCCGATGGGATCGAGCAAGACGCGCATCCTGATCGTCGAAGACGATGAGAACCTCCGGATGGCGCTCGAGGACAACCTGGTCGACGAAGGTTACGACGTCAGCTGCGCCGTCAACGGGGCCCAGGCGTGGAAAGTCCTGATGGCCGGACCTATCGACCTGGTGATTCTCGACATCATGCTGCCCGATACGGACGGCTACGCCATCTGTCGCCGAATCCGCGAAAAGGAGTTGCCCCTGCGGGTGCTGATGCTCACCGCTCGCAGCTTGGAGAGTGATCTCGTCGAAGGGTTCGACGCCGGGGCGGACGACTACTTGTCCAAGCCCTATCGACTGCGCGAATTGCTCGCCCGCTTGACTGCTCTGTTGCGGCGGCCGGTGACGCCCGAGCAAGTCGAGAGCCATCCGACGCGGCTCGGCTTCGGCCGCTACACCATCGATCTGGAGGCCCGTGATCTGCGGGATGAGCAAGGCCACGAGATGAGCCTCACCCGCACCGAGTTCGATCTCCTCGCCTGTTTGCTCAAGAGCGCCGGCAAGGCGCTCCGCCGTGAGGATATTCTGGCGGAGGCCTGGGACCCGGAGGTGGTGGTTGACCCGCGCACCGTCGACAACTTCGTCTCCAGCCTGAAGAAGAAGCTCGGCTGGCAGAAGACCGACGGTTACCGGATCAACACGGTGCGCGGAGTGGGCTACCGGATGGAAGTCGACTGACGGGTCGGTCGAGGGTTGACAGGGGCGGGGGGCGAACAAACGTTGCGTAACGTTAGGTTCGGTGCGCCTGGCGCACGCCATTCTGACCCAGGAGCTGGTCCATGAGACTCAAGCGCATGAGTGGAGCGTCGCGCTCGCTGTTCCAGGCTCGACGCGGCCAAGGCCCGGCATCCGACGAGGCGGTGACGCTGTCGATCGAGCAGTCAGGTAGCCTGGAGACTCTGTTCCGCGAGCTGGGCGACGATGATCGGCCGGCGTGGTGGTCTCGGCCGGGGGTGAGCTTTTCGGTCGATGGGGGGCTCGCGCCACCGAGCGGGCCGTCCAGGCGCTCTGGGCGGGTGAAGTTGCACCCGGTGGCACCTTCGTCCGAGCGGGCGCCGCGCAGCGAGGCCCATTCGCTGATTCGCTCTTCCGGTCTTCCTGCGGCCACGTCGCCTCCGGTCTTGGCTGCGCCAACGGGTAGGCCGCAGGCGGATAGCGCGCGGCGCACGTCCCAGTCGACGGCGCCGGTCTCGACCTCCGTCGACCTGAGTCGGGAAGGGGCACCGCCTGGACTGCTCTCAGAGCCGACCACCTTGCCCTGGGCGAAGATCGCTTATGTCGCCGGTCTGTTGGCCTTCGTCGCCGGTGGCGTCTGGTTGACCGGCGAAGCCGCTCGTAGCCAGCTCGCCACTCTCGTGTCGCCATTAGTGGAGCGGGACGGAGCTGAGCGGACAGGCTCTGCCGGGGAGGTCGATCCTGTTGCACCGATCGCGGTGACGCGCCCAGGCCGCGCTGGCGTTGTGTCCGAGCTCACGCCGGAGCAGCCCGCCGCTGAGGCCGCCCCACCGAGAGCGACCCCGGAGGGCTTTGGTGGCCCCAATGCGCTTCCAGCTTATCGGAGCCCGGGTGGGACAGGTCCTGGGGGCGTCCTTCCCCAGGGGTCAGCGGCGCCTGACACCCCGACAGCGGTCGACGAGCCGTCCCAGGTGACCGCCGACGGGGCGGAACCGGTTGTCCCGCCCTTCGACACCGCCCGGGCCAGCCAGGCCCTAAGTGGTGCGCTCGCCGTTGCAGCCGGCTGTCCCCACGAGGGGTCGAGTCGGCGACGGGTGCCGGTGGCCGTGAGCTTCGCGCCCAGTGGTCGGGTCACCACCGCTCGGGTTACCGGAGGGGCATGGGCGGGTACAGTCACCGGTAGCTGTGTGGCTCAGGCGTTTCGCAACGTCAGTATGCCACCTTTCGCGGGCGGCTCTGTCACCGTGCTGAAGACGGTTCGGCTCCATTAGGCCGCCAACGAGTGCTGATGCGCCGACGCCGTTGGGCTAGGACGACAGGGCATGATTTGGGCGCGGCGAGCGGTAAGGCCAGCAGTCTTGGTTGCGGTGGTCTGGTGGGCGGCGCTGGGCTGTGAGCCCATGACCCGGCATGGGTCCAAGACGGCGCCTGCTAGCTCCTCGGCGACCAAAGCCTCTGAGGCGCGGGGCATGTTGAGTGCGGCGGATCTGAAGCTGCTCTTCCCAGAGGCCCCACGGCCGGTGGCTGCTCTGGGTAGCCTCGCCTTTCGAATCGGCGCAGAGCGCGGCGCTGTGGCGCTAGACAATAGTGGCGCGCTGTGGGTGGGTGATGAGGAGGGACGGCTGGTGGTGCTGGGCGCTTCGCGGGGCGTTACCGTCGGTGCCCTGAAGGTGCACGATCAGCCCATCGAACGGGTCGCCGTGGGACCCCGAGGGCCGGTGGTGGTGGCCGACCAGGAGGGTGATCTGAGCGTGGTAGCTCCTGGCGCCAAGGGCGTGGTGGACGGCACCATCCGCAAGCTGCCGGCGCGGCACACCAAAGAGGTGACGGCACTGAGCATCTCGCCCAATGGCCGCCGCTTGGTGTCTGCCGACAAGAATGGCAACGCTTTCGTTTGGGATCTTCAGGCCGGCACGGTGCTTCACACCCTCTCGCAGGAAGAGCAAACCGGCGATGGGGTGGTGGTGAGCCGGGGGCTCGACAAGTCCTATCGATTCATCGACAACCGCCGTTTCGTCGGGTTCGGACATGGCGGCTTCACCTTGTGGTCTGCCGATACCGGCAAGCCCATCGGCAGGCGGCGGCCCATCGAGGCGGCGCTGACCCACTTGGTGCCCCTCGGCGATGGGAGCTTTGTGGTGCTCCATGCGCTCGGGTCGAAGCGATCCACCGGCGAGCCTGACGTGGTGGCCGAAGTAGGTCGTTATGACCAGGCGGGTAAGCGCTTGTCGCTGATCGAGCTTTCGGTGGGCGATCCCTCGGCCGGCGCACTGTCGCCGGACGGCAAGCTGCTAGGGACCATCGATGAGCACAACCTGAAGATATGGGATCTAGGAGCCAAGACGCTCAAGCACGACGTGTCTTCGCCATTGGGTGACGCTCAACCCGAGTGGCTGGCCTTCTCACCCAATAGTAAGTGGGTGGCGGTGGTTGGCGATGGCGGGCAAGCCAATATCGTCGATACCGCCAGTGGGCAGGCCGCCCTGCGCGGGGATCCGATCGCCCTCGAGTATGTGCACTACGGTCAGCTGTCTGCCCAGGGATTGGCTGTCGTGTCCGATAGGCACCAGACGCATTTCTTCGACGTGGGCGCCGCCCGTGACGAGGGGCGGTTTGCGCTGCCTGCCGATGGCTTCCGGTTCTCAGCGGACGGCAAGTCCTTGGTGGGGATGGGGGAGACCCTGTGGCGCATGGACTTGAAGACCCGTGCGCTGCTCTACGAGCGTGCGGGGCCAGAGAACGGCGATGTGGGCGATGGGCTCGCGGCCACGGCGGATCTCGGGCTGGTGGCCTTTGCTCGATCCGGGACCATCACCGTGCTCGACGGTGCCAAGGGGACGGTAAGGCAGACCATTGACACCAAGGCTGGCGAGATCTCGAGCCTGGCCCTATCGCCAGATGGCAAGCAGGTGGCTGCCGCCAAACACGGCGGTGCGGCGATTTGGCAGCTCGGCGATGGGCGCAAGTTGCGGGACGTCGAGCTCGCCGAGAGCAGCGACCACCGCCTCTTGGGATGGGTAGGGGGCAGGCTGGTCATCACTGGCGAGCAGCACCGCAAAAAGGTGCTGTGGTTGGTCGATCCGGCCACCGGCAAGGTGGACCAACGCTTCGAGGTTGGCGATCTCTCAGCGGCCAGCCCGGATGGCAAGTGGTTGGTCAGCGCCAAGGGTCGCGATCTGGTCCTGATCGAGGTCGCCACCGCCAAGCGCTGGCGAGCGTCGGGACCGACGGCCATTCGGTCCGTCGGGTTCAGCGACGATGGTGATCAGCTATGGGTTGGGCGGCAAGGGATCGCCGAAGCCTGGCAGGTTGCTGACATCAAGACCCATGGCGAAGTGATCCTGCCGGGAGACGACAGCCGGCCGAAGGTGCAGCTGCCTCCGCCAATGGCGGCGAGAAAGGACCGCTATGGCGATTCGCTGCCCCCCTACGCCTTGACGCGCTTGGGGACGGTCCGCGGTCGCTTCTCGAGGGACGTCGACCGGTTGCGCTTGCGCCCTGATGGCCAAACCGCCTGGGTCATCAACGACGGCGGTCGCGTGGCCCTCTGGGATCTGAACACCGGCAAGCCACGGCGTGAGATCTCCTTTTCCGGGATCTACGACGTGCTGGTGAGCGGCGACGAAAAGCGGATCCTGTCGCTCAGCTACGATGCTCTCGAGCTTCGCGACAGCGTCAGTGGGGAGGTGCTCGACAAGGCTAGGTTGCCAGACGATGAGCAGCACCTGGCGGTCACGCCGGACTTCAAGCTCGCCGTTACGGGCAATCACAAGAGCGGTCTGGTCACGCTCTGGGACATGGCGCCCCTGAAGAAGCGTGGCCAGATCAGTGGGCTTGGCAAGGGGGTCCGCGGCTTGGCGATCACCGAGGACGGACGTCACTTGGCGGCCATGTATCGCGGCGCGGTGCGCCTATTTGCGGTGAGCCGTCCTGGTAAGCCGAAGCACGAGATTGGCGGTTTCGACGAGTATTCTCCTGATGCCGTGGCGTTCTCGCCCAACGGGAAGCGTCTCTTCATCGGTGACGGCGAGACGGTGCAGGTGGTGACCGTCGCTACCGGCAAGACTCAGTCAAAATGGACGGTCTCGGTGGGGGTGCGACGCATGGCGCTGAGCCGGGACGGTCGGCGCATGGCCTTCGGCGGCTCCAGCAAGAAGCTCAGCGTGATCGACACCGGCACGGGGAAAGAGATCCTCGCTGTCGACACGCCCACCGAGATCGATGCGGCGGGTCTATCGAAGGACGGCCAGCGGGTCCTGGTCGGCACCCGGGATGATCAGGTGGTGCTCTATGACGTGGCGAGCGGCAAGGCGCTCCACACTCGTCCAACCCACCACGATTCGGTCAACAGCGCCTTGTTCACCACCTCTGGCGCAGTGGTGGCGGCGGATGGTGCTGGGTTCCTTCAGCGCTGGAAACTCTCGGATGGTGCCTTTCTCGGACGCCGGCGCATCTACGACTATCACGCCAGCTTCTTTCCCATGCCAGGAGGGAAGCTCCTCACCACCACCGGCACCTTTCAGATCCTCGATGCCGACACACTCACCACCGCTCGTCAGCTGGCCCCTTATGCCCATGGATCCGTAGGCGGCGTGACGGCCGACCAAAGTCGCGCGGTACTTCGCGATGGCCGCGAGGCGGTCCTGTGGGATCTGGCGGCGGGCAAAGAAGTGAAACGGTGGTCGCCTCACGGCAATTTCTACACCGATGGGGCCACCATCAGTCCAGACGGCAAGCACATCCTCACCGGGGGCACCGATGGCATTTTGAAGATCTGGTCACCGGCCCTGACCGAGCGCCAGGCGATCCGTGGCGACGGGCCGGTGAAGAAGATCTTGGCGCTGGCCGATGGTACGGCGGTGTTTCGGACGGGCCGTGTGTTCATTCACATCGACCTGCCCAGCGGCCGGGAGCGGTGGCGCAGCGATTCACAGCACAGCACCCGGGACGAGTTCCTCATCTCCCGGGACGGGCGTCGTCTCATCACCACCGATGGTGAGGGGATGGTGTTCTTGGACATGGCCACCGGCAAACTGGTGGCCCGCCTACCGGTTGCCGATTGGCGTGCTGGCTCGGTGCTGGCGCTCTCGCCTAATGGCAAGCAGGTGATGACCACCAACGATCGCATGATGCTGATATGGGACATTGGCTGGGTAAAATGAGCCGGGCGGCGTGGCTCGCTGTGATACTGGCGGCCTGCGGGCCGGCCTCGGTGGGTGGCCCGACTGCGCCAGCTGGCCAGGCCACAGGGGCGGCGAGTGCAGCCCCCAAGGACCCGCCGGCCCGTGCCTTGGCGGTGGGGCGCCATGGGCGATCAGCGGCCTACCTAAACGCTGACGTGGCCTGGGTGCCTAGCAGCCGTGATGACCGTTTTACCGCACATCGCGGTGGATCGCGTGTGACCCTCGGGTCGCTGCCGGCGGTCCGCCATTACAACGTGGTGCTCCCGCTCGACGATGGCAAGACGGCTATCGCCGCCAATTACGACTGGATGGAGCGCATCGATCTGCGGACCGGCCGCAAGCAATGGCGGCGGAAGCTCGACGACTACCCCAAGCTTCACCTGAGCCCCGATGGGCACTACTTCGTGTTGAGCGAGGACCGCCGAGGGCTGTTTCTTCACAGCACCAAGCACGGTCGGATGCTGGCTGAGCTGGTGCTCGACAAGGAGCATCGCGAGGGCACCGTTGCCTTCAGCCCGACAGGCAAGCGATTGGCTTACGCGGATTATCAGGCCAGTGAGATCGTGGTGGTCGACGTGGTCACCCGCAAAGAGTTGATGCGGCTCGGCGGCGTGGGTGCAGCGCGGACCTTGGCTTTTTCGCCTGACGGCAGGCAGGTTGCTGCGCTGCATTACAGCACCTTGCGCGTGTGGGATCTGAAGAGCCGACGGACCGTTTTCGTCGACCACCAGG
>JAUVCD010000795.1 GCA_030590865.1 Myxococcales bacterium
GCGGCGGTCGAGCTCACGCTGCTGCTTGCGAATGCCTTCGACGATCGTGTCGATGCGGCCGATGTCGCGGCGCATGGTCACGATCGGGTCGAGCTTGCGACGGTCGGCCTCGCTCAGATTGGTGGCGATGACCAGCCGCTCGAGCAGCTTGAGCGCGTCGCGGTTCCAAATCGAGATGGTGGTCCGGGACGGGGTCTGCTCGATCAGCTCGATCTTGTTCTTCAGCTGACCGGCGGGCACCTTTAGCGGCACCAGATAGGCGCCTGGCAAGTCTTCGGTGCCCTCAGGTCGCACCTTGAGTTTGTAATGGGGACCGGCCTTGGGATGACGAATCAGCACCTGGAAGCCATCCTTCATGGTCTGAGCCTGGGCCTTCCAGATGGTGGTCACCTGGTGGAAGCGCTCGACGTGGATGGTGCCTCGCACGATCTTGACCAGCTTGAGCTCCTCGGGGGTCGACTTGCTCTCTCGCTCGACCATGATGCCCGTCTCGACTGCAAAGGGAACGGTGGCACTGGTGCCTGAGCCGACCGTCTCGCTGATCCCCTCGCCGACGAAGCTGCCCCCTGAGTAGATGGAGATGGGGCCCGATTCGAGCACGAAGGGGGTGGTGTTACGGAACCGCACCACTCGGTAGGGGTTGGGCTCGTAGCCGACGCCGGCGCCGCCGGGCCGATAGAGGAACGTCTCCTCGCCCTGCACCGCCTGGTTGATGATGGCGACCATGGTCGAGGTGCTATCCGGCACGGTGACCGGCTGAGCGATGTCGAAGCGGGTCAGACCACTGGCCTTGCTGGCCTTGGCTCGCGCCAAGGTGCTGCGCCGCAGGCTGTCGATGCTGATGGTTGCCCGGGCCTCATCTTCCTCTTTGTTGTCTTCCCCACCCATCGGCAAGTCGGTCGGCTGAGCGTAGCGGTCGCCCAGTTTGGCCATTCGGCGCTTCCTACTCTCGGAGACGGGTTTCGGTCGCGATGGTCCTTTGACGGCCCGTCCGTACCCAGAGGCTTTGCCAGACTTGGCCCGGTCATCCTTGTCGTAGTCCGGTGCCGGGGTGGCGGGTGGCGGTGGCGGCGCGGCAGGGTCTGCCAGTGCTTCCTCGTCATAGGTCGTCTCGCCCATGGCCACCCGCGCGCGGCGGCTGTGGATGCGGTTGGACAGATCCTCGCGGAACACCTCGCGAGGCGTGTGCAGATCGTAACGGAAGGCGATGGGTGCTCCGGCGGTGAGCGCCAGCTTGACGTCCCGCCAGTCCTCACCGCTGGTGTTGTCCACCACCGCCCAGGCCTGCAGGAGCGCTTCGCCTTTGCCGTCCTTGAGCAGCACCACCCGGTAGGTGGGCTTCCACATCGGGGCCTCGACCACGTAGCTCACCACCAAGTCGTGACTGGTGTCGCCGGTCAGTCGAATGGCCACGTCCACCTGCTGGAACATGCCCTCGCCCGCCGCGGCGTCCAGCCGCCGGTGGAACTGCATGGCCAGATCTTGATCCTGCAGTGTGATGCTGGTGACCTTGCTGAGCCGTACCACCTGCAGCTCGTTCTCCTGCATCAGGGTGAGCTTGTGGTCCTGACCCAGCGTCTGGGGAGCTGTCGCCCCGCGAGCTTGCGGCGCTGACGGATCGGGCTCGTCGGCGATGTGCTCGACCATCACGATGCGTCCCTCCATGGACCCCAGGGTGGTGCTGAGCTCGACTACCATGCCGCGCAGCGAGTCGAGCACCGCGGCCAGGCTGCCGCGACCGGGTGACAGGGTGGCCAGGGCGACGTTGGCCCAGGTCTGGGGATCGAGGGGCATGGACACGCTCACCGCTTGCCCCGACTTGCGATCCACGATGGTCATGCTCTTGAGCAGATCGTTGATCTGGTCCTTGCGAACCTTGATTCGCAGAATGTTGCCGTCCACCTCGCCCCGGCGCTCGAAGTAGCCGACGCCATTGCGGTACAGCACCACCCTCGACAGCTTTAGGTTGGCGCTCGTGGTTGGATACTCGGATCGACCCTGGTGATCGCATGCGCTCAGCAGCAAGCCCACCATCAACAGGCAGGGCGTCAACAAGGTGGCAGTCGCTATTGCTCTCATGAAAAACCCCTTCGCTCGGCAAGTCCGTCCTGGGGCCGAGCCGCGCGGACCTTACCCAGTCTGGCCTCTCGTGAGTACCCGGCATGGGTGCTCTTTCCAGGTGGCGTTGAAGCGACAAAACGTGACATGTGCTAGGCCGGAGCGCGGATGCGGATGATCAACGTCTCAAACCCCTGGATCGCCGTGGTCGCGGTCGGCCTGGCTATCTGCCTCGCCGTGGGGCATGGCTGCAGCTCGCCCCCATCGCCTAACGGGTCACCTACCGCTGGCGAGCCACCGACGGTGCGGCTGGTGTTGTTGAGCAACGTCGCAGGGGCATTAGAGCCATGTGGCTGCACCGAGGACCAGTTGGGGGGGTTGGACCATCTGGCGGCACTCCTTGCCAAGCAACGTCCCGCCGCGCCGAGCCAGCTGCTGGTGGCTGCCGGGGCCATGCTCTTCGATGTTCCGAAGCTCGATCCGGAACGAGCCACCCAGGACCTTTGGCAGGCCGAGACCATGGTTCAGGCTCTGGGAGATCTGGGGCTGAAGGCATGGGCCCCAGGGGCGGTTGATTTCGCCGCTGGCTTCGAGGGTCTGGAGCAGCTGAGCGCATTGTCGAAGGCCAAGCTCTTGGCGCTCAACTTCGACCACCCGCTAGTGACGGGCAGCGTCATCGTCGAGGTGGGGGGGGTCAAGCTGGGGCTCTTGGGGATGAGCGAGCTTTCGACGCCCACCGGCGAATTGCCCGACCAGCGTCCTGGTCTCGTGGACCAAGAGGTCACCACCCTGGCGAGCCAGGCGGCGGCGCAGCTCGTTACAGACGGCGCCCAGTTGTTGATTGCCCTCGTCGCCATGCCCCGCGCCTCGGCTCTGCGGATCGTGGATGCCGTGCCTGAGCTGAACGTGCTGGCCATCGGCGATCCGGCAGGTCAGGGCCTGGCCAATGATAGCCAGTCCTCGCCCATGTTGATCGGCTCGACCCTGGTCGTCCAGACCGCCAATCACGTGCAGACCGTCGCCATCGTGGACATCCACTTGCCCGACCTTGGGGCAGGGGGGCCCATCGAGCTCAGTGACGCTGGGGGCATCGCACGGGCTGAAGAGCTAGAGTCACTAGCCCTTCGGATCGCCGAGCTCGAGACGCGGATTGTGGACTGGGAGACCCAGGGGCGCGTCGACCCGAAGGATCTAGCGGCCCGCCGCGCCGACTTGGCGTCCCTGCGCACACAGCGAGCGACGCTCGAGCAATCCCCACTGCCCCCATCCCAAGGCAACAGGTTCCGCTATTCGGCTCACCCGGTCCGAGAAGCGGACGGCTCCCACCCGCTGGTGGCCCAACGTCTCGCGGCGCTCAACACGCGAATCAACGACTACAACCGAAAGACCTTCGCCGATCGTAGGCCCCGGCCTGCTGCCGAAGGCGAGGCGAGCTACGTTGGCGTGGAGGCCTGCTCCAGCTGCCACGCCCCGGCCCGCAAACACTGGGATGCCCAACCCCACGGCCGCGCCTACCCGACGCTGCAGCGCATTTCCCGGGAGTATGACCTGGAATGCGTGGGCTGCCACGTGACCGGCTACGACAAGCCCGGTGGCTCGACGGTGTCCTTCAACGACAAGCTGAGGGGCGTGCAGTGCGAAGAGTGCCACGGCCCGGGCTCGCAGCACGTAGCCGACGGCGGCAACAAGACGACCATCCGACGCCGGCCCGAGCCCCAGTTCTGCGTGGACGCCTGCCATCACTCGCCCCACGTCGAGGACTTCGATCCGGTCGCCAAGATGCCCCTCATCCTGGGCCCCGGTCACGGCGGCTGACCGGACGTC
>JAUVCD010000819.1 GCA_030590865.1 Myxococcales bacterium
CGACCTGCATCAACGCCAACATGCCCTGTCGCGGGTGTTTTGGTCCCACCGCCGACATGATCGATCCTGGGGCCGAAGCACTGAGCGCCATCGGGTCCATCGCTGGAGCGGCCAATGAGAACGCCGTGCCGGCCCACGAGATGAAAAAGGCGGTCCGCAGCATTCGCGATCCGGTGGGCACCTTCTACCGTTACACGTTGCCCAGCGCGCTGATCCCCCGTGCTGTGGTGGACGAGCCAAGGTCGGACAAACCGTGACACGCACCATCACCATCGATCCCATCACCCGGCTCGAAGGGCACGGGAAAATCGACATCCTGCTCGATGATGACGGCAACGTCGCGGACGCCTACTTGCAAGTGGTCGAGCTCCGTGGCTTCGAGCGGTTTTGCCAAGGGCGGCCGGTCGAGGAGCTGCCGCGTATCACGCCGAAGATCTGTGGCGTGTGCCCTGGGGCTCATCACATGGCCGCTGCCAAAGCTTGTGACGCCGTCTATGGGGTGACCATTCCGCCGGCTGCCGAGAAGCTCCGGCGGCTGTACCTGAACGCCCATATCGTTCACAGCCACCTGCTCCACTTCTTTGCTCTCGGTGCGCCGGACTTCGTGCCTGGGGCGGCGGCACCCACCGCTCAGCGCAATCTGCTCGGTCTGGTCGACGCGGTCGGGCTCGAGCTCGGTCGCGCCGTCATTCGGCATCGAGGATTTGCCCAGAAGATCCAGGGCATCATCGCAGGTCATCCAATTCACCCGGTAGCGGCCCTGCCTGGTGGCATGGCCAAGGCTCTCAGTGAGGCCGAGCGGGCAGAGATTGAGTCGATGACCGCGAGCCTGGTGAGCTTCGCCCAAAAGGCGCTCACCGTGTTCGAAGAGGCAGTCCTGGGCAATCCTGAGGACGCCGCAATCATTGGTGGCGATACCTATCGTCACGAGACTCATTACGCGGGCCTGGTCGACGCGGCCGGTTGCGTCGATTTCTACGATGGACAGGTGCGGGTGGTCGGTCCGACGGGTGCTGAGGTGGCTCGCTTCGATGGCGCTGACTATCTGGATCACATCGCCGAACGGGTGGTGCCCTGGTCGTACCTCAAGGTGCCCTATCTGAAGCAGGTGGGTTGGAAGGGCTTTACTGATGGGGCCGACAGCGGCGTCTATCGTGTCAATTCGCTGGCCCGGCTCAACGTGGCCACGTCGCTGGCCACCCCGCTGGCCCAAGTAGCCTACGACAAGCTGTTCGAGCACTTCGGCACCAAGCCGGTGCACCACACGCTGGCCTACCATTGGGCCCGGCTAATCGAGTGCCTCTACGCGGCCGAGCAAGCCCACCTCTTGGCCTGCGATCCAGCGGTGACCGACAAGGAGGTGCGGGTGGTGCCCACCGCCAAGCCTGGCGTGGGCGTGGGCGTGGTGGAGGCGCCACGGGGGACGCTCTACCACCACTACGAGACCGACTCCCGCGGGCTGGTCAAGTCGGTCAACCTGATCGTCGCCACGGTGCAGAACAACGCAGCCATGAACATGTCGGTCAAGAAGGCGGCGCAGCATCTGATCTCAGGAGGCCAAGTGTCCGACGAGCTGCTCGATCGAGTCGAGATGGCTTTTCGGGCCTACGATCCCTGCCTGGCTTGCGCGACCCATGCCTTGCCTGGCCAAATGCCACTGACGGTGACGATTCATCAGGGGGATCAGGTCGTGAGGCGGCTGGACCGTGAGCGTCGCTGAGGGGTCGGGGCGTGTGGTGCTCCCCTGGGGAGCCTCGAGATGACGGCCCTCGTGGTGGGCATCGGCAGCTCGATACGAGGCGACGATGGCGTCGGGCTCCGGGTGGTTCAGCAACTGCAAGCTCGCGGCCTGCCCAAGGGTGTCGATGCGATCGAGCTGGGCATTGGGGGGCTGGCGCTGCTCGATGTGCTCGAAGGCTACGACCGGCTGGTGGTCGTGGACGCCATGCTCAGCGGAGGCGAGCCAGGCACAGTGGTCCAGCTGTCTGGCTCGGAGGTGGCACGGGCCGCCCACCTCGGTGAAGGGCATGAGGCTGACCTGCCGACGGTGCTCGAGCTGGCGCGCCGCGGCCTGGGCGGGACCATGCCCGCCGAGGTGACCGTGGTGGCCATCGAGGCTGCCAATGTCACCGATATTTCCGATCAGCTCACCCCGGCGGTAGCCGCTTCAGTGGACGAAGCGGTGGCCCAGGTTCTGCGGCTCTTGTCGTCAACAGATCCGCGGTAGCAGCTCGCCGCTGGGCATGCGGACCGGGCGCCGCGCACCCAGCTCGGTCTCGAGCATCAGCGCGGCTGGGCCGGCTTCGACCCGGCCGATGATGGCGGCCTGGTGACCCAATCGGTGAGCCTGCAACACCGCCAGCGCGCCAGCCGCTTGGTCCGCTGGCACGAAAGCCAATAGCTTGCCCTCGTTGGCCACGTAAAGCGGATCGATCCCCGTCAGCTCGCAAGCCGCCAAGACCGGGGGAGCGATAGGCAGGGCGCGCTGCTCGAGCACTATCGCCCCGTGAGCGTCACCGGCGATCTCGATGCAGCTCTGGGCTACGCCGCCGCGGGTGGGATCCCGGAGCGCATGGACCTCGATACCCGCTCGGCGAAGCCCGTCGACCATGTCCCACAGGGGGGCTACATCGCTGGTCAGCGCGCCAGAGAGTCGCAGCCCCTCGCGGCTCGCCAGCACTGCCATGCCGTGGTCAGCCAGGGTTCCGCTGATCAGAACGACGTCACCGGCCGTCACTTTGGCTGGCTCGGGGCGAAAGTCGGCGGCCAGGCGGCCCACCCCAGCGGTGGTGATGAAGGCGCCATCGCAGGCGCCCCGGGGGACCACCTTGGTGTCCCCAGCGACCACCGGCACGCCGGCTTGCTCGGCGGCCTTGGCCATGGACTCGACGAGGCGGTCGAGCTCGTCCAGGGCGAGCCCCTCTTCGAGGATGAAGCCGGCGGTCAGCGCGATGGGCTGGGCGCCGACCATCGCCAGATCGTTGACCGTGCCGCAGATGGACAGCATGCCGAGATCGCCGCCAGGAAAAAACCGGGGTGAGACCACATAGCCATCGGTGGTCAGCGCCAGATCGCCCACCGTGGCCGAGTCGCCGAGAGCTGCCAGTGCGGGATTGTCGAGCCGCGGCAGGAAGTGCCGCTCGATGAGTTGATGGGACAAGCGCCCACCGGCGCCGTGACCGAGGGTGATGGTCATGGGGCCTCCTGATAGAGAAAACGGGCGGCACAGCTGCCTTCACTGCTGACCATACAGGCGCCGCTGGGGCGGTCGGGAGTGCAGTGGGTCCCGAAGAGGGGACAGTCGACCGGATCGAGTACCCCCCGCAGCACGTCACCACAGCGACAGCCGGCCGGCTCGACCGGCTCAGGCAGGCTCACCGAGAACCGTCGCGCGGCGTCGTAGGTGCCATAGGCCGGGCGGATGGCGAGCCCACTTCTAGGAATCACGCCGAGGCCGCGCCAGGAGGCGTCGACAGGCTCGAAGACCCGGTTCATGATTTGCCGGGCTTTGCGGTTGCCGCCAGGTTGCACTGCGCCGGGGTAGCAATTATCCACCCGTGGCTCGCCGGCGGCGATCTGGTCGACCAGGGCCACCAGCCCTCGCAGCATCTCGACTGGCTCGAAACCG
>JAUVCD010000608.1 GCA_030590865.1 Myxococcales bacterium
CCCGTGGGCACCAGACCCGCACTCCGAGCATTCGGACTCGCGCCCCCCAAACCAGCAGCAGTGCCATCCCCGCTGCAGTCATCCAGCGCATCGTGCGAGCCAACTACGGCCGCTTCCGCGCCTGCTACCAGGACGGCCTGCGACGTAACCCGAGCCTCGAAGGCCGGGTGGCCGTCAACTTCGTCATCAGCCGCGACGGCTCGGTCTACGGTGCTGCCAACGGTGGCTCGAGCCTGCCAGACCCCAGCGTGGTGAGCTGCGTCGTGTCCTCTTTCGGCGGCTTGACCTTCCCTGCCCCAGAAAACGGCATCGTCACAGTGAGCTATCCGATCATGCTCGTCGCGCCGTCGGTCTGAGCCGGCCGTCACGGCAAATCAACCGAGCCACGGGCGTGGGCGCCATGCCGCGCCCGTGGTGCCGTTTGTGGTAACTAGCGGTCTCCATGAAGTCCCACACTCGCTACCTCACCTTCAATGTCCCCACTCGGATGGAGTTCACCAACATCACCGCCGATGTCGCCGCCGAGGTGCGCGCCAGCGGCGTTGCCGAAGGCCTCTGTCTGGTCAACGCGATGCATATCACCGCCAGCGTCTTCATCAACGACGACGAGTCTGGCCTGCACGCCGACTACAAGCGGTGGCTCGAACAGCTCGCCCCCTTCGACGCGAGCCCGACTCGCTACCACCACAACCGGACCGGTGAAGACAACGCCGACGCTCACCACAAGCGCCAGATCATGGGCCGCGAGGTGGTAGTCGCCATTACCGAGGGCCAACTCGATTTCGGTCCCTGGGAGCAAATCTTCTACGGCGAGTTCGACGGCGGCCGGTCCAAACGCGTGCTGGTGAAGATCATCGGAGAGTAGCGAGCCACTCGCTCGGAGCCGTCACACTGCAGCCGTCTCTTCGAGCTCCTTGGAGCCCGTCTCGGGCAACCACAGGAGGATGAGGATCACCGCGATGATAGGCCCGATCGCCGTGACTTGAACCGCTGGGCCCCAGCCGAAATCGGTGGCCGCGACGCCCACGATGGCCGGTCCGGCCACATAGCCGATGCGACCGAGCAGATTGTTCGACCAGGCGAAGGCCGAACCCCGCAGCTCGGTCGGAAACAGCTCGGTGGTGAAGGCATTGAGCACCGGAAGCACTCCGCTGACGCCGAAGATCGCGAACGCCAGCGCCGCCGTCAGCGCCCAGCGATCGTGCAGACCGTAACTGCCCACCACGCCCAGAACGCCTGCGGCGAAGATGACCACGGCCCCCGGCTTTCGGCCAATCTGATCGAGCAGCTTGCCCGAGTAGAACACCAGGGGCATCGAGGTTACCGCGGCAATGGTGATCGACAGAGCGACCTGCTGGGGGGTGAACCCGCGGGACTCGATCGCGAAGCCCTTCCAGAACATCACCGCATTCTGGGTGCACACGTAGGTCAAACCCCAGATCGCCGACAGCTGGAGCAAACGGCGCCGATAGGGCGTGCGCCAGATGTGGAACAAGGACAGCTGCTTCATTGCCCCAGCGGCCACCTGCTCGGTAAAACGCCGACTCTCGCGCAGGCTCCGTCTGGCAAACGCCAAGATGACGAGCGGCAGGATGCCCACGAAGTAGACGCTGCGCCAACCGTAGGCGGTGTGGTCCATCAGGAAGGGCGCCACCCCGGCGCAGACGATGGAACCGAGGCCCGAGAACCCCTGGATGACACCCAACACCATGCCACGGCGCTCGGCGGGATACTCCTCGGCGGCGATGACCATGGTCGTCGCCCACTCGGCGATCAGGAAGATCCGCGCCAGAAACTGGAACAGCGCAAAGCTGAGCGGCCCCGGGGCGATCCCGGTCGCAAAGGTCGACAGGGTGTAGCCAGCAATCGTGAGGGTGAGCACCCGCCGCCGTCCCCAGCGGTCGGCCAGGCGCACCAGCACGAAGGCGAGGATGGTGCCCACGTTGATGAAGGCGACCAAGAAACCGACCTCGGCCTTGCTGAGGCTCATCGCGGCGCGGACCTCAGGGAGGACCTGAGTCAGGGCAATGAAGTCGTAGCCCTCGAAGAAGGTGGCCACGCTCAAGAACACGAACAGCTTCTTCTGGTACGTGCTCAGAGGCGTCTTGCTCACCGGTTCCCTCCCAAAGGCTGGAGCGCTTCGCGGAGGCGCTGCCGCAATTCATTGACACCCTCCACGCCGGCACTGATGGGGCGGCCGAGCCACTGGGCTGCCGCCGCGGGCCCCAGGTGGCGAAGCAACAACTCGCCAAGCATCAGCCTACCCACCTCGGTCAGCGGAGCAACGGTCGCCGGCAACGTACCCATGCGGCGGCTGGTGCGATCGCCTTGTCCCAAGAGGTCAGCCGCCAGCGCCAGCGCCAAGCGGGTATCGGTGTCGGCAGGCTCGGCATCAATCCTGACCTCGGCCTCAGCCGCCGCCAGCGCGGTGTGGCCCAACACGATCGCCCGGGCTGGCAAGAGCCGTGGATCGAGCCGTGCCTGACGAACGTAGCGACGGGCCGCGACGATATCGCCAGCCAGCAACGCATCATCCACCAGCTGCCATGGGGACCTGTCGCTGGCGACTGGGCGCCGCTGACCCAACCGCTCGCGCAGTCGGCGAACCTGGGTGGCAGCGTGACGGGTCCAAAGCTCATCCTGGCCGCGACGGGCTTGGGCTTCCAAGGCTTCCCATACCGGGAGCTTGCTTGGTGACAGGATGGCCAAAGCGCGCAGCCAGCGCCCCGCCGGCTCGGTCTGTCCGTCTGCGTCTAGCAGGCGCACGTAGAGCAGCACCGTCTCGTCTCGCTCCGGATCGAGGCCCACGGCGCGCTTAGCAGCCACCAAGGCCGCCGACCGATCACCTCGCCGCTCAGCACAGAGCGCACGGGCTCGCCACAACGGCTCATAGTCCTCATCAATGTCCCGAGCCTCGGCGAACGCCACGCCTGCCTCGTCCTCTCGGTCTAGACGGCACTGCAGCGCCCCAACCCGCGTCCAGGCCTCAACGCTACCGGGATCACTCGCTGCCGCCTGAGCATAAGCAGCGAGCCCCTCTGCATATTGGCCCCGGGCCTCGTGCTCGGCACCGCGCGCATAGGCGGCATAGGCCACATCGGAAATGAAACGCCCGGGCACCTCGACGTCATCTACGACGCGGACCACCTTTCCGCCCGAGCAACCGCTCGCTGCCCCAATCACCGTCAGAACCACCAGCAGCGGCGCAACACCGACGCACCGAGCTGCCGACCCGCTGAGCCTGGGCCGTAGAGTTGGGGCGCGGAAGTCTTGGACCATCGTGCAAAGCCGTCTCGGCGCGTCATACCCCGACTCGATGCACACCGCGAGCGCCCACGTCCATGGGAAGCAAGGCGAGCCCGAGAGCCTCTGCCCGTGCCTTGAAGACGGTCGACGAGGACTGAGAGCCAATCCACATGGCCACGTCTCCACCACCAGCGCCTGAGGGGGCGAAACAGGCCCCTCCGTCACGGGCAAGCGCGTCGAGCTGGGCCATCTCGTCGGTGACGATGGGCACACCTGCCCCGTGGCCGAGCGCCGCGAGGGCATCGAGCTGATCGGCCAAGGCCGCGACCAGCCCCCCTCGCTCGCCGGCTTCGGCGACCTGGGAGGCCGTCTCGCCGAGCTGGGCCATCAGCGCCTGGTAGCGCTCCTTCTGCTCGGCACAGAACCTGGCGACCCGGGCCAGCATCCGAGGGGTCGATGCCGCCTCGGGGCACCGGTAGATCTCGACGCAAAGCCCCGCCGGCAGCTGGTGAGCGGTGACCCGAAGCGTCGCCGGGGCGGCCCCTCCCGGGCCGCTCGATCCGGTCGTCAGCTGGGGCTCACCCCCCACTGCGGCGCCGGCGACGGGCAACTGGCAACGCAGCACACCGCCGAGACAAGCTGCAGCCACGTCGATACCGCTGCCCCCTCGCTGAGCCGCCTGATGCACCGGGAGGGCCGCCTCGAGCACCCTCGCGCCGAGACCTTCCTCGGCGTCCCCGCGGGCGAGCCAAGCCGCCGCGATCGAGGCGGTGAGGATCGCTGCGCTGGAGCCCAGCCCGAGCTTGCGCTCTCCCTCGGGCCCAGCCGTGCGCAGCGCCGAGGCGTCGAACCACGGGGCCACGTCCATCACGCCCTGATCGATTGCCTCAGCCACTTCTTCAGTCACCAGGCTCGGGGACCGGCCGGCCTCCGCCACGACATAGCGGTCCACCGCCACCACCAGTGCCGGCGCGCCCTCGAGCACCCCATAGGCGCCACTCAACACCAGCTTGCCTGGTGCGCGCGCCCTCAACCGCGCTCTCCAGCTGGCGTCAGGCCATCTGGCATCAGGCCATCTGGCATCAGGCCATCAGTCACCAGCCGGGCCGGCCCTCCTGGACGGGTGGCGATCACGCGGCGCACGCCAGGCACCCTCGTCAGCGCGGCGGTGATCACATCGACCTGGTCAGCCATGGTGATGACCTTCACATGAGGGCCAGCGTCGATGGTGAAGTAGGCAGCGAGGCCACGGCCTTGCAGCCGCCGGATGGCGTGAATCACATCGAGGGTCGCTCCGTTCCAGTAGAGCAGCCCAGGATCAGACGCCATCGCGGTGGCGTGCATCGCCAGCGCTGACTGCTCCACGGCAGGCCCCAAGGCGTCCAGATCACGAGCCAGCACCGCCTGGCGGATCCGCTCGAAGGCTTGGGGCGCCCAGGCAACCCAGGCATCGAAATAGGGGCTCGTGGCGACCGTGTGGATCATGCCTTCGGTCGAGCCAACGGCCTTCGGCCCCTCAGCGGTAACAGCGACCAGTAGACGCAACGGCCAGTGGTCCGCCGGCGCCAGCGCTCTGGCCGATAGCCGCACCTCACCTGCCACGCCCGCCGGCAACTCGACGAAGCCGCCAAAGAGACTGCGCCCGGCGGATGCAGACACTGCGCGAGCCAGGGAGCTGAGCTCGTTGACGGAATGTTCGGTACCGAGTGCACCATCCGCCGCCACAGCCAGAGCTGCAAAAGCAGAGGCACTCGACGCCAACCCCCCAGCGGTCGGAAAGTCGTTAGTGCTCACAACCATCGCCGGCGGCCGCCGCCCCGACTGGGTGCCGGCGCCAGCCCAGACCAAGTCGAGCAGCTGGCTCACCCGCGCTAGCGGGCGCCCCTCCACGGCGTGGCCATCCAGGGTGAGTCGGTCGCCCTCGAGCGCATCGTCGAGCCTCACCTCGGTGCGGGTCGACATCCCCGCAAGAGTCAACGACAGACTCGGCACGGCCGGGAGGTTGGTCCCCTGGGCGAGCTTGCCCCAGTATTTGGCCAGGGCGATATTGGGATGAGCCACCGCCACGGCGTGCTTGCCCGACCACTCAGTCATGGCGCGGCCTCGCCGCCCACCGGTGGGGCTTGGACTATCTCGGTGACGAAGCCCTCCCAGCCCTGTTCACTCCAGGCGGCCACCACTTGCTCGCCCACCTGGCGGCCTTCGGTGCCCGTCCCGGCGAGCGCAACGACTGCACCACCGCCACCGGCGCCAGTGAGCTTGGCGCCGAGTGCGCCGGACCCACGAGCGCAGCGGCAGAGATCGACGAGGGTCGCCGTAGACACGTCGAGCTTGGATAGCACCGCCTGGTTCTGATCCATCAGCGCCCCAAGGGCCGTCATGTCACCCTGCTCGACGGCCATCACGCCCTGGTCGACGATGCTAGCGACTCGACTCACCGAGCGAGCAACCAATTCAGGCTCGCGGTCAGCAAGGCCAGCGACCTGCGCCACCATCGCGCTAGTGGCTGACCGCGTACCGCTCAGCCCAACGCATAACGACAATGGGTCACCTAGGGCGACGGGCTGCGCCCCCTCGGC
>JAUVCD010000321.1 GCA_030590865.1 Myxococcales bacterium
TCGCGCGAGGCAGCGCGCAGCCGGCTGATTTTCGCTCTCGACTACCCGACCCTCGAAGCGGCGCAGCAGGGCGCGCAGCAAGTTCGTGGACAGGTGGGAACGGTGAAGGTGGGTCTCGAGCTCTTCACCCGCTACGGCCCCGAAGCCATCGCCTTGGGCCGCCGTGCCGGGGCTGACGTATTCCTCGATCTCAAGCTTCACGACATCCCAGCAACCGTGGGCCGCGCCGTGCGCAGCCTGACCTCCCATGGCGAGGCGGTACGCTATCTCACCGTCCATGCCTCAGGCGGCAGCGCCATGCTCCGTGAGGCGGTGGAGCAAGCCACTGCAGCGAGTCACCCGTTGACCGTGGTCGCGGTCACCGTGCTCACCTCCCTCGACCGAGAGGATCTCCAAGCTCTCGGTGTGGAGCGCTCGCCACAGGACCAGGCCATCCGGCTCGCCGAGCTGGGTTGGACCGCCGGCGTACGAGCGTTCGTGTGCTCGCCAGCTGAAGCAGCTGCGCTGCGCCACGCGCTAGGCGCCGAGGCGCGCATCATCACCCCTGGCGTGCGCCCCCCTGGAGCCGGACACCAGGATCAAAAGCGGGTCATGACCCCCGCTCGAGCGATCGGCACTGGTGCCGATATGTTGGTCGTCGGTCGCCCGATTCGGGATGCTGACGATCCTGGCTCGGCCGCTGGCGGCATCGTCGCGGACATCGCCAGCGCCCTAGACCAGCCGCAGAAATGATGGCAGACCGCCAGTTGCGAAGGGGCCCAGCGTGACCAGATCAGAGCACCACCTGACCCCCGAGAAGCGAATCGTCGTTGGGCTCCAACCTGTGCGCGAAGCGATCCGAGCCCATGGTGCCGCCCTCCACCAAGTGCTCGTGGGCCGCGGTGACAATCCGAGGCTCGCAGCTCTGGTGCGGTTCGCAGAAAGCAACGGCGTGACCGTGGCCCAGGTTCCGCGCAAGGACATCGATAAGCACAGCGGCGGAGTTCGCCATCAAGGCGCGCTGGCCTTCGCCCCGCCCCTGACATTGCTACCCCTCGAGGACCTAGCCGTCACCCCAAGCAGCCTGGTGATCGTGCTCGACGGCATCACCGATCCCCAGAACTTCGGAGCCACCATTCGCAGCGCCGTGGCGCTCGAAGCGAGTGCGGTGGTGTGGGGTGAGCACGGCGCCGCTCCCCTGACTCCGGCGACCTTTCGCGCCTCAGCTGGCGCCGTCGAACACGCCACCCTTTGTCAGGTGCGATCAGTGCGTGCCGCCATGACGGATCTGGGCGGTAGCGGCCTTCAGACGGTGGCCCTCGACGCCGGCGCCAGCGTCTCGCTCTCGGCAGTGGACCTGCGTGGACCGGTCGCCATCGCGGTCGGCGCCGAGGACACTGGCGTCAGTCGGGGGGTGCGGCGACTGTGCGCTCATCGCGCTCGATTGCCCATCGGCAACCGGATCGACTCGCTGAACGCGTCGGTAGCGGCGGCTCTGGCCTTATACGAGTGCCGCCGCCAACGAGAGGCCAGCGAGTCGGACAACGAAACATATGCTTAGTAATATTACTAAGTTGTGCTCATTGTTACATGTTCAAGATCAGCTTTGGCCCGCACCGCGGTGATCTGAACAACATGTCAGTGCATCAGCTCCCGGCCCTCCATTGAATGGATTGCCCTGCCGGCACCGGTGGCGCACCAATTAGTGGCACGTATTTCAGGCGGTTAGAGGTCAGCCTCGACAATTAGTGTGAGAGGCCAGCACCTGGCTTCATGTCGATTCGATGCTCGCCACCTGTTCAGCACGGCACCGGTGGCAATACCTTTGTCGCTGCGCGACTAGGCAGCGTCCGGCTACGGCCTGCCGGTCGAGCCCAACTCGTCGGGGGCACGCATGGCCACGGTGAGGAAAAAGGCTGCGCCGGTGAAGTCGACGTCTTTCAACCGCAACGTCGAAGGTGACTCGACCCTTAGGTCGCCGCCCAATCCACGGGCCGTTCGCCGCGCGATGGCGAGGCCCACGCCGGTGCCGCCATGCTCACGAGTCGCCGAGCCATCCACTTGGTAGAAAGCATCGAAGATTCGGTCCTGGGCCCCAACGGGCACCCCAGGTCCGATATCGGCCACGCACAACTCGTAATGGCCCGAAGCCAGCTGCTCGACCCGGATGCCGATGGCTCCGCCGGCGGGCGAGAATTTGATGGCGTTGTCGAGGAGCTGTCCCATGGCTCGCTGGAGCCGCTCCTCATCGCCCACGGCAGGCATGGGGCCCTCGGCAGGCATCACGACCGATCTCAGATCCGCCTCGACGATCGAGGTGTGGTAGCTCTCCAACACCCGCCGCGTGGTCTCGAGGAAGTCGTAGTTGCGACTCGCAAAACGCATGCGGCCGGTCTCGAGTCCAGTAACGTCGAGCAGGTCGTCGATGATCCGACGGAGCCGAGTCACACATTCAGCCATGGCACCGAGGGCCCGTTTCTGCGGCTGAGCCAGGCCCCCGAGCTCCTCATCCAGCAGCAGGCGCACGTAGCCGACGATAGGAGTCATCGGCGTGGCCAGCTCGTGGGAGACGTTGCGGTAGAACGCACTGCGCGCCGCATCGAGCTCCCGCAGCCGCTCGTTGGCCTTGGACAGCTCGGCAACTTTCTCCTCCAGATGGGCCACGATGCGTTGACTCTGCTCCCGTAGGTGGGTGCCCCGCTGCGACGGTGGTGCCTCCCGCGCGCCGCCCAGATAGCGACCGATGGTCTCCGCAAAGGTGCGCGCATCAATCGGCTTTTGAAGAAAGCCGTCGCAGCCCACCGCCAGACTGGTGTCCCGGTCCCCTTCGGCGGTGATCGCCACGATTGGAACTCCCCGCAGCGCAGCCTCCCCACGCAAGCGCAAGGTCACCTCGAAGCCATCCAGTCCGGGGATGTTCAGATCGACCAGCACCAGATCGGGCTGTTGGCTGCAGGCGAGCCTGACGCCCTCGATCCCATCGGCGGCGTCGAGTACCTCGTGCCCTGCCCGGCTCAGCAGTTTGCGCACTAGCAGCCGGTTGGCAGGATCGTCCTCTATGTGAACGATGCGGGCCATATCTCGTTCATGGTACTACCCCAAGCGAGCATGAGCGTAGAGGACGAAAAGGCCACTTCCGACGGAGCCAACAGTGACTCCGCCCCGCCGACCGATGCTCTAGCGGACGACGCTGACGAGCAGCCAGACGCTGGCGACGAGACCGACCACAGCGAGGGGGAAGGTGCCGAGAGCCTTGGGTCCAGCCCAGCAACCGAGGGGGAAGGGCCGCAACAGCGATCGAAGAAGAGGAAGAAGAAGAAGAAGCGCAGGCAAGGGCAGGACGACACTGAGAAGCAGTCCTCGGCGAAGGACGACGACCCGCCAGGTTGGGGGGTGCACCCCATCGTCAGTCCCGGGACCGCCTGGGGCTTGGCCACCCTCAGTGGGCTGCTCTGCCCGATTGGCTTTGCCGGAATCGACGTCTGGCCGCTGGCCTTCGTGGCTTGGGTGCCCCTGATCATCGCGTTGCGGGGCCAGACGGCCAAACGCGCCCTAGCCCTCGGCTGGTACTCGGGCTTCATCATGACGGCGATCGGCTTCTACTGGCTGGTCGAAATGCTGGAGGTCTTCAGCGGTTTCCCGCTAGCGCTGTCCATCCTCTTCGCTGGCCTGCTGTGCGTTCAGAAGGGCGGGCGGATGGCCCTGATGGCCTGGCTCTACGCCCGGGCAGCGGGCCGCGGCTGGCATCATGGCCTGTGCTTCATCGGTGCCTTCGCAGTCAGTGAGCTGGTCTACCCCTTGCTCTTCCCCTGGTACTACGGCGCCTCGGTGCACAACGTCCCGCTGCTGATGCAGACCGCGGATCTAGGTGGGCCGATCATGGTGTCCATCGTCATCATCGCGTTCAACGTGGGGCTGGCCGAGCTGCTCGAGCGACCCATGTTCCGCCAGGCTGCCGACAAGCGGACCCTAATCGGCGGCGTGGGCCTGCTCGTCTTTGCCGTCATCTACGGTGCCGTGCGGATCTCGTCAGTCGATGCGACCCGCGACCAAAGCAAGAAGATCAAGGTCGGCCTCGTGCAAGGCAACATGGAGCTGCACAAGCGCGGCCGAGCCCGCCAAGTGCATATCCAACGCACCCGGGAGCTTCGGAAAGAGGGCGTGGACCTGGTGGTCTGGAGCGAAGCCGCGATTCCGAGCAGCTTCAACGTGACCAATTACCAGGCCCGCATGAAGCGGACCGTGACTCGCTTTCTGCGCGTCCCCACCGTGGTGGGCGGCATTCTCCGAGAAAAGATCGATCCGCCACCGGAGACGGGACGCAAGTGGCGCTCCTTCAACGCCGCCTTCATGGCTGACGAGAAGGGCAACATCGTCGGTCGCTACGACAAGCAGTACTTGTTGATGTTTGGCGAGTACCTGCCCCTCGGCGACACGTTTCCAGTGCTCTACAAGTGGTCGCCCAACTCGGGACGCTTTGCCCACGGCACCTCCTTCGAGCCGCTCCACTTCGGTGAGCACAAGCTAGCGACGATGATTTGTTACGAGGACATCATTCCTACCTTCGTCAACAAGCTAGTCGCCGTGGGTGATCCCGACCTGCTGGTGAACATGACCAATGACACCTGGTTCGGCGACACTACCGAGCCCTGGATCCACCTGGCCCTAGCGAAGTTCCGCAGCGTCGAGCATCGCCGCTACCTGGTCCGGGTCACCAACAGTGGCGTGTCGGCCATCGTCGATCCCGTCGGGCGAGTGGTGGTCCACAGCGACACGTTCAAGGAGCAGGTCTTGGTGGGTGACGTGCACTTCATGAGGCAGCGCACTGTCTTCGCCACGCTCGGGCAGGCCCCTTGGTGGCTCGTCACAGCGCTGATGGCCTTGGGCTGCGTGTTGCGACGGCGACGGCCGTCACCGAGCGCTCAGGGCACCGGCTAGCCGCCAGCGCACGGGAGCTCTACTCGAGCACCACCGGGCGACCCCTAAACGAGCTCAGCCGTCTTTGAGAGCCTTCTTGAAGCGCTTCGCGTCGGCGAACATGTCCACGTTGGTGAACACGTAAGTCGCCGTCTCGTGGCCCGCCTCTGCAGCGATGGCACTGAGCCGCTCGATGGCCGGATCCTCGTAGCGAGACTTGTGTCCTGCTGGACCGTGAAGCCGGTAGTAGGCCACCTTGCGCTTCGACAGCTCTTGCACCAGCGGATCCCGGACAACGATGGCACCGGCTTCCTCGGCCATGTCATCACATTCGTCCAAATTCCAACCGTCGCTCGGCTCGAAGACCACGGTGTCGAAGCGTTCGCGCACCTGGGTGAGAAAATCTTTCAGCACCGCCTTGTTGGTGCGCGTGGAGTTAAATTCCGTCGGCGCAACAAACACTGCTGTCCGAGCCTGGAGCGCCTCGGCAACGCCTTCGATGCTCTCGAGCGCAGTCTCGGTGACTTTGCCAACGCGGAAACCCTCCTGACCCACGTTGCGAGGCCCCAACAGGGCAAATCGGAACCCCTCCGGCGCCTCACGGCGCCAGCGGCGGATCGTCCCGCGCCCAGGTAGAGAGAGGTGAGTCTCCTGCACCTCAACGAACGAGAACTCCTTGAAATAGCGCGTCGCAGGGACGGGGAATCCTGCGCAGCCAACAGTAATCATCTTGGCCGCAGCCTAGCCCAGCCCGGACAGGGATGCGAGCGCTGCGTTGCTAGCGGTTCCTGCTGGTCGCGGCGCTTTGTGCCTTTGCCGAAGCCTTGCGCTGCAGCCGAGCTCGACGGTGTGCGTCCTGGGGCCCATTCTCTGCAGTGCCGAGCTCGACGACCTGCAAGGCGCGCTCTGGGGCGTGCAGGAAATGCTCGTAGAGCTTGGCCAGCTCGAGCCGAATGTAGGGGTCGTCGACCTGCTGCGCGTAGGCCTCGAAGTCAGCAAGCGCTTGTTGCTTGTCGCCCCGTGCTTTGGCGATTTCGCCGCGCGTACGCCGACCCTCAACGCCGACCCCGCGATGCACGGCCAGATCAGCCACGTCGAGTGCCGCGTCGAGATCGCCGGCCCGCTTCATGACTCGCGCCATCGCCGCGAGCTCAGCGGCCCCCCGATGGGCAGCTGGGCGCGCGGAGTTCGGTGGTGGCGCAGTGACGCACTGCTGCGGCCCAGCGAGCGGTTCGCCGTACAAACCCAGGAGGGCCACCAGTGACAGGACGTCGCTGTCGTTGTGCGACACCACCGCCCCAAGCCCCCCCTCGGCACCGGTCCTGAGGTAGTGAAGGTATCGCTGCGCCACCTCTTCGCCAGGGATGTCCGGTCCGCGGTCATAGACGAGCACCTCGCGCTCGACCACCGTGAGCGACTTTCGCCAACTTCGGCGGCTGTGCACTCGACGCACCAGGTGAAGCAGATCGAGCTCAGGCCGATCGGGCAGTGGCTCAAGTTGGTTCATGATGAGGCGGTTGCGAATCACCGGCATGTCGAAAGACTTGCCGTTGTAGCTGACGATGAGCTCACAGGCCTCGATGCGCTCGCGCACCCGCTCGAGCATGGCCACTTCGTCGTCAGGATCACGAAGGAAGAGCTGCTCGAGCACGACCTGCTTGCCTGGCTGGTCGACCCAGCTCAATCCGATCAGAAAGGGCACGTTGCCAGTACCGGTGCCCAAGCCCGTCGTCTCGGTATCCAAGAACAACGCACCTGCCAGGGCGCAGTCGGCCACTGCCGGTGTCAGGCCAAGCAACGACAGAAGAGCGGGACTGGCGTGCAGGGCGTGCCCCAAGGTTGCCAGGCCAACGGGGTGATCGAAACGGTAGGTCTTGCGGAGGGTGTGGCACAGGCCCCAAGGGGTCGGCTCTGCGGTCGTCTCGAGCCTGCCATCGGCATCACCCCAGCTGGTCAGCGGTGAGCGGCTGCCGCTGGCCTTTGGCTTCAGTGCCTGCCCTCCGATGTCACGATTGAGCGCTCTGGCGAGACGGGCACGCAACCGTTCCAGGTGCGCTGCAGAGCGCTGGGACTGAACGATCGATTCCGGCAGGACCGGGCTGCCAGGCGAGTCTGCCGCAGCGGATAGGGCGGGCAGGCCGACCGCCCGGCTGGCGATCTCAGGGGCCGACTCGGCTGGGACCTGCTCGGTGGGTCCCTCGGGAGTGAGCGAACCAAGGCGCGCGAGCTTGCGACGAAACGATGACATCAGGTGCCGCTCACAGGCGCCGCAACCTGGCTGCGGATATCGGCAACCACTTCGGCCACTCGGCTAGCGAGCTGCGACCGCGGACCGGCGTTGTCGATGACGTAGTCAGCCGCTGCTACTTTGTCCGCCAGCGGCAGCTGGGAGGCGAGCCGCTCATCAGCCTCTTGTTCGGCGATTCGGTCGCGCACCGTCAGTCGGCTCCGCTGCAGCTCGGGACCAAGGGCTACGACGACGAGGGGCCGGAAGGTGTCCGCAAGTCCGTTCTCGACCAAGAGTGCCGCTTCGTAGCAGGCCAGCGACACTCCAGCAGCCTCGAGCTGAGCCACCTGGGCCTTGGTCTCGGCGCCTATGCGGGGGTGAACGATGCCGTTTAGCTCGAGCCGAGCTTTCGGGTCAGAGAACACCAGCCGCCCCAAGCCCTTGCGGTCGAGCGATCCGTCGGGGCTCAATACCTTCGGTCCGAAGGCTCGGACGATCTCGGCGAGACCCTCGCTGCCGACGGCCACGACCTCTCGTGCCAGCGCATCGGCATCGATCACGTCGATACCCAGTTGCCGCACCATGGCGGCGACCGTGCTCTTCCCTGACGCAACGCCGCCGGTGAGACCAAAGACCCGTATCGTCATCCGAAAATCGCCGAGAGCTGGCCCATCGAGACCTTGAAACGTCGCCACTTGACGTTTGCGCAGTATAGCGCGACCTGGGCCACTGGGAAAACGGCCTACCCAGACGGGCCGCTTCGCCTTGCCCTGGTCCGCGAGCCAGCGCCACAGTGGCAGTCACTGCCCGTGTAATTTCTGGCACGAGGTCGGTGCGTTGGGACCGGAGTCGAACATTGCGTTACGAACTGCGGGCACGGTGTACTAGCCTCCATCCTCGACATGGTGGCACGACTCATCGATGGCAAAGCGTTGGCCGCCCAGCTTCGTGCGGGCGTGGCCGAGGATGCAGCACGGTTCAGGGAGCGACACCATCGCGCCGCTGGCCTGCACGTGGTGCTCGTGGGTGAAGACCCGGCGAGCGTCATCTACACTCGAAACAAGGAAAAAGCGGCCGCCAAAGTAGGCATTGCCGGCCAGCTCCATCGGCTTCCCGAAGACGTCAGCGAAGCAGCGCTGCTCGAGCAGGTTGGAGCGCTCAACGCCGATGACGCGGTCGATGGCCTCTTGGTGCAGCTTCCCCTCCCCGACCACATCGATCCGAACCGAGTGGTCGACGCGATCTCGCCGTCCAAGGACGTGGACGGCTTCCACCCAATGAACACCGGTCTGTTGTCGACTGGGCGGCCCGGACTGGTGGCATGCACGCCTCGAGGCATCATGCACCTCATCGCCCAGACCGGTCTCGATCTCAAAGGCGCACGGGCGGTGATCGTCGGACGGAGCAACATCGTCGGCAAGCCCATGGCCCAACTGCTCTTGGCCCAACACGCCACCGTCACCCTGTGCCACTCTCGCACCCGAGACCTGCCGGCAGTTTGCCGAGACGCCGATCTTCTGGTCGTCGCCGTCGGACAGGCTCAGATGGTGAAGGGCGACTGGATCAAGCCAGGTGCGGTGGTAATCGATGTGGGCACCAACCGCCTCGAGGGGCGCAAGCTCGTCGGAGACGTGGACACCGAATCCGCCAAAGAGCATGCCGGTTGGATCACCCCCGTGCCTGGTGGCGTGGGCCCGATGACCATCACCTGCTTGCTCGAGAACACGCTCATCGCGGCCCGTCGACGCCTAGCCGACCTGGACTAGCCAGGGCCGCTCATTTTCTCACCACGGAGCCCCCTGACGGTCAGGATGGGTCAGGCGCCTGAGAAGATGCTCTTCTTGCGCTGGTAGTGAAGCCAGATGGCGGCGGCGATGATGACCACGCCCACCCACTGAGAGGTCGACAGGCCCAGGATGCCGCCCCGGTCGTCGGCCCGCAGAAACTCGAGCGCGAAGCGGCCGATTGCGTAGAGGACGAGGAACCACACGAAAACCTGGCCGTCGTAGCGCTTGCGGCTCTGAACGTAGAGCAGACATACGCCTGCCACGGCGAAAGACATCAGCGCCTCGAGGGCTTGGGTCGGCAGGACGGGAAGGGACCAGGTGGCGGCGCTGGACAGCTCTCCTAGCTTGAACTGTGCCTCGCTGGCCGGGCTGCGTGGCGGGAAGGAGAGGCTCCACGAGCCGCCATGGGGCTGGCCGAAGCAGCAGCCGGCCAACAGGCAGCCGATGCGCCCGAACCCTAGCCCGGTGGCAATGCCCACCGCCGCCAGGTCACAGCCCTTCCAAACCGGAAAGCGGTCTCGAATGAGCAACAGGATGCCTGCCACCGAGGCGAAGAGCAGCCCACCGTAATAGGTCAGACCGCCGGCCCAGAACTTCGCCCAGGCCCAACAGTCCGCCTCCCCAGGGTGGCACACGCTCTTGGCCGAGTCCCATACACCTCGGTACCGGTCCGAATGGCATAGGGCCTCGCTGATCTTCCAATCCACCAGCGCCGGATCGGTGCACAGATGGACGTAGTCCCAGAAATAGCCGTCAAAGAGCACGTGGAAGATCCGCCCACCGACCACGCCCATCAGCAAACAGGCCAACGACAGATCAACGATGACGTCCGGATTCTGGCCGATGCGCCGAGCCCACATCACGGCGATGGCCGTCGCGAAGCTGAAGCCGGTGAGCAGCAGGACGAAATAGGCCGGAAAGGAGACGTCGAAGAAACGGAACAGCTCAGGACGCAAGGCTAATCAGGTCCCTTCGACTGGCGGGGTGGGCGCCGACGCCAAGTCGCCGGCCTTGTCATCGGTCTCGAGCTCCACCGGGGCTTCTGCAGGGGACCCCAAAACCGCCTCGCTCGGCAGCTTCTGATCCGGACCGTCGCCCAGGCTCGCGGTGGCCGCGCCGGACGGCTGCTGCTGCTCCGGTGTTGCCTTCGTCTTCTTCGACCGAGGGGTGAACATATCAATCGCCATCAGGCCAACGCCGATGCAGATGGAGATGTCGGCCACGTTGAAGGTTGGCCAGTGCTTCAACTGGCCATCCATCGTGGTGTAGACGTCGATGAAATCCACCACGAAACCGTAGCGAATGCGGTCGATCAGGTTGCCGAGCGCACCGCCGAGCACCAGGGGCAAGCCCCACCGCAAGGCCCGCTGTTGCGGGGCGAGCTTCCGGTACAGGGACACGATGAACACGATGGCGGCCACCGAGACGATCAGGAAGAACGGCCGGCGCAG
>JAUVCD010000993.1 GCA_030590865.1 Myxococcales bacterium
GTGCACGAGAGAGGACTCGAACCTCCACATCTTTCAATACCGGATCCTAAATCCGGCGCGTCTACCAATTCCGCCACTCGTGCGTTGGGGCGTAGCGTAGCGACGTCGCTGCGCGCGCGCCACATCGTTGGCGGCCCGCTCCCACCGAGTTCACACCAACCGGGCCATGGCCTCCCGAATGACGCTGGCCACGGGTCCCGGCATGCGCTGCTGGAACTGAGCCAGCGCTATCTCGGCCCGCTGGTGGGCGGCTGGGTCGTCGAGATCCCCTAGCCGGCGCAGTAGGCCGAAACGACGGCCGACGATGAAGAGGTCTTGGTCGTGTGGTTCGAGGTCCAAGAAGCGGTCGAGGGCTGCCACCATTTTGGGCAGGTCCTCAGGGAGCTGTCCCTCAATTTCTTCGAGCAGGTTGAGGGCGTGGTCGCTGGTCACGGCGCTGGTCATGCCGGTGAAGCCGGCGACCATGGTGCGCAGCTCCCGGACGACCTCCACATCGTCGAGCGGCTCGAAGTCGCCGCGATCTCGTTGCCCGGCCAGCGGCGAGCCCTGGGCGATGGCCAGGGTGCGCAACCGGATGAAGTGGGGATCGATGGTCCGCAGCACTCGGGCGGTCTCAGTCGCGTGTTGCTCTGAAAGGGTCCTGCCACCGAGGCCGGGCATGACGTATTCCGACAGCTCGAGGCCCGCTTCCTTGGCGGCTTGCCCCGCGGCGATGTGACGCTCGGCGGTGGCGCCCTTTTCCACCAGGGTGAGCACCTCGTTGGCACCTGACTCGAGGCCGATGTGGATTCGGTCGAGGCCGGCCATTCGGATCTGGGTCAGCTCTGCCAGGCTGCGCTTGGTCACCGTGTGGGCCCGGGCATAGGTCGTGACCCGGCGGATGGCTGGCAGGGTTTTTCGTAGGTGGGTGAGGACCTCCACCAGCTCGGTGACCGGCATGATCAGGCTGTTGGCGTCTTGAAGAAAAGCGGTCTCACCCCCGGCAGCGAGGAAGCGCACGACCTGCACCGCTTCGTTGCGCGCCTCGTCGCGGAGCAGCTGCATCAGTGGCTTGGTGACCTCGCCTTCCGGCCCCATCAGTGGCGCGATGCGTTTGGCCAAGTGGGCCATGGCGGTGATGTCGGTCTTGACGTCGGCGACGGCCCGCAGGCTGAATTTGGCGCCCTTGTAGACCGGGCAGAAGGTACAGCGGTTCCAGGGGCAGTTACGGGTCACGCGCACCAGCAGGCTGAAGGCCTCATTGGGCGGCCGGATGGGCCCCTGCTCGAACTCGTCCAGGTTATCGTTGAGGTCTTTCATCGCGTCGTGAGGGATCGGTCACCAGAGGTTCTAGCGCAGCCTGATGGGGCCGTGCCAGTGGTCGGACGGCCGGCTCGGCGATTGGGGGGTCACTGGCCAGGTGCAGGACAGCGTGCGCCGGTCCAGCCAGGGGGTTAGGATCACTCCGTTCCATGAACCTGTGCCACAAGTGCAATGCTCCCGTGCCGGCAGACTCGCTGTTCTGCACTCAGTGTGGGGCGACTGTGCCGACCATGGATGGCACCCAGCCGGCCACCGCCCGCCAGCAGCACGGCGAGGATGCGCCGGACCCGGAGGCCGGTCGCATCGTGGATGGCAAATACACCATCGTGCGAGTGATCGGCGAAGGCGGGATGGGGGTTGTCTATCTGGCTCGCGAGCTGCTCACCGACTCTAACGTGGTGCTCAAGGCGGTTCGCCCCGAGCTAGCCCACCGCCGCAATATCCGGGAGCGAACTCTTGCTGAAGGGCGGGCGCTGGCGCGGATCGATCATCCCAACGTGGTGCAGCTCAAGTCGGTGGTGGCCACCGATGACGAGCTGTGGCTGGTGATGCAATACGTTGAGGGTGAGACGCTCGAGGACACCATCGGGCGCTACGCCGAAACCCAGCGGCCCATGCCGCTGCACGAGGGATTGGACATCTTTCGCCAGATTCTGGCCGGCGTGGAGGCAGCGCACAGTGAGGGGGTGATCCACCGGGATCTCAAACCAGCCAACATCTTGCTGCGCGCCAAGGACGGGGTGGTGAAGGTCACCGATTTCGGCATCGCCAAGCCGGAAGAGGAGGCCCGTGCCGGGCGGGGTGACACCAAGGGCGTGATCGGCACGGTCAACTACATGTCCCCCGAGCAGATCCAGGGTCAGCGGGATCTCGATCGGCGGGTGGATATCTACTCTTTGGGGTTGGTGCTCTACGAGATGCTTGCCAGCCAGGTGCCCTTCGACGGCGACAGTGTCTACGAGACCCAGCGGCGTCATGTAGAGGAGCCCTTGCCGCCCTTGTCGCTGCGGCGGCCCGACGCACCGCCGGTCTTGGATTCCATTCTCCAACGAGCCTGCGCCAAAGGGCGGGAGGACCGCTTCCCGAGCTGCCAAGCGTTCCTCGAGGCCCTCGAGGGAGTCGCGCAACACGGCGCTCCGCCAGCCTTTCTCCCCGCCGCGGCGGCCACCCACGTGACCGCCACGGT
>JAUVCD010000647.1 GCA_030590865.1 Myxococcales bacterium
GCATGGAGGAGGCCTATGATCAGGCTGGTTGTGGCGACCAGTTCGAGGACTTCATGGATTGTGTGGCCGACAGCTTCAGCTGCGAGGATGGCAATGCCACCCACGACGACGCCTGCCGCGACATCATCGGCGAGTGCGATGCTATGAAAGAGCCCACCTGACCGCGTTCCGGTCCTCGAGCGCTCCGCCTCTCAGAACCGATAGCCCCCGGCCAGGCTCAGCACCGGCAGTTTGAAGTAGGTCCGGTAGATCTCGTCGGTGACCGTGTCGACCCGGGCGTTGGCCAGGCCTTCTGCCTTGGGGTCGTCGGGGATCTCCACTGTCGATGACGACGCGAGCGTCTGGGTGTAGCCGAGGCCGGCACGGATGACGATCTGCTTGGCTACGATCCAGCGCCAGCCCAGGCCGACGTGGAAATTGTGTAGCTGGGACGAGATCGACAGATCCTCTTGCAGCTTGCTCGTGACCTCGGTGGCGTAGCCCCCGCCTGCCACTTTGGCGACGTCCGCGGGGCTGACGCTGCCGGAGAGGGAGATGAAGGTGTAGCCCCCGGTGATCTCGAAGCCAGCTTTGGCAAAGGGACGCCACCCGCCCGAGGCGCGGGCGACCACCGCGCCACCAAAGGCTCCGGCGACCAAGGCGATGTTGGGATCATCGAAGCCGACCGCTCCGATCAACGAGCTACCGACTGATCCGGCGAAGGCCGGCATGCCACCCACATCGAGCTGCGCGAGCAGTCTGCCTGGGAGCTCGACCGAGGCTCCGCCGACCACCGCGAGAGGGGCGTGGGCGCCCACCATCAAGTCGATGAACGGCGGGCTCGGGTCGTCGTCTGCTGGGACTTCGTCGGCCGCCGGGGGAGGGGCCATGCCCGTCGCTGTCGTTGGGTCCGTCGGCTGCGAGGCAGGGTGAGACGGCTGCAGCTGCGGCGCAGGTCGAGTGATGGCGGCGGAGCCAGTCCCGCTCTGGGGCATGGTCCAGCTTGCCGACCCTTCAGCCGCCGAATCCATGGCCTGAGCCGTGGCGGGCGACGCAAGCAGGCCGGCGAGCACCAGCAGCGCGGTCCAGGGCATCCGCGGGCCTCGCTGACAGCTGAAATTTGGGGTCAGCTGGCTGAGCGCCGCTGTGGTTTCTTGGCAGATCATGTCCAAGGCAATGGCAACCAGCGTGCCATCCCTCCACGGTGCTCAACCGCCGGTATTTCACGCCGAAACGACACCTGCAGCTGCTTGGAAAGGCCTTTCGGTTCACGTCCCTGGTGTGAACTGGGGCTCACGTCCTTGCCCGGGCATGGCGGTCGGGCCTAGTCGGGCGCACCCTCGGCAGCTGCCTCTTTGACCAACAGGCTCGCCACCGCCGCCGCCGCCGTCGTGACGCCCGGCAGCTCGTGCAGCGTGCCCGCAGTCACCATGGCCCGAAATTCTGCCTCCAGGACGGTGCCGTTGAATGCCTTGCGGCGCCCTCGCTTGGTGAAGCTCTGACGAGCCCACTGCTGGATGGCATGGCCCGCTCGGCCCAGGGCGCCGCCTGGTGAGCCCGCCTGATGAAGCTCGAATTCGCGATGCTCGAGCAGCACTGCTACCTCGGCGTAGAGAGGCATCAAGCTGCGGAACAGCCGCCGAGGAGCACGTCCCGGCAGCCCGTGCCGACGGAGCGCAGCGGCGAAACGGGCGTCGACTCGGGCCAGGTAGCGAGGGTCGGGCGCCCCTGAGGCGAGGTTGCTGCGATAGGCTCGCTGGTAGCCTGGCACCAGCGCCGAATAGTGCTCTCTGAGGACGTCCAAATAGGTGTCCTTCTGCGTCCCCGGTCTCAGGGTCAGCCCACCGCCGCAGACGAAGTCGGCGCCCAGCTCGGCCATGGTGCCCACCAGCCGATCAATTCTGTCGGGCTGATCGGATAGCCCGGGCAGCACCGGCATGGCCATCACGCCCACCCCCATGCCCAGCTTTTTGGCGGTGGCTAGCAGGCGCAACCGTTCGGTTATTGGGGCGGCCCCAGGCTCGAAGCGCCTTTGCAGGTCGTCGTCCAAGGTCTGGATACTGAAGGAGAGGATGGCTCGGGTCTGGGCATTGATCTCGGCCAACAGATCCAAATCCCGCTCGACCAAGCTCGCCTTGGTGAGCACATGCACCGGCAGCTGGTATTTCCTCGCTAGCTCCAGCACCCCGCGAGCCAAACGGTAGCGTTCTTCCGCCGGCTGATAGGCGTCACATACCCCGCCGCCGAGAAACAAGAAGCCCGGCTCCTTGAGGCGGCTCAGCTCGTGGTCGAGCACCGCCACGGCATTGCCTTTGACCGTGATGTCCCGCGCGAAGTCCCCTGGCACGTAGTATCGCTCGGCCCGCCCGTCGCAATAGACGCAGCCGTGCTCACACCCCCGATAGAGGTTCATGCCGTAGCGAGCGAGGAACCAGGGATCGACCATGCCCCGCAGGCGGGTGATCGTCTTGGCGTCTTGTTCTCGGTAGCTGGGCTCGCGGTGCTGCGGTTGCGCCACCGGTTGATCCTAGCGCAGCCACCGGGCGCCGGCTGAGGAGCCTATTCGGTCAGCGGCGTTCCGAGCCGTTCGCCATAGGTCCGAGCTTCTCGGTTGCTGATCAGGCCATCGCGGTCTTGGTCGGCCACCCCAACTTGCTCGTTGAAGTAGGCGTTCTTGGACAGCACGCTGATCTCCTCCTGGCCATAGAGCAAGGGGATCCCGCCGCTCGACTGTAGTTTGACCGCGTCACCCCCTTGGTAGCGCGCGTCCACCCGGTCGGCGAAGCCAGTCTCGCCCTGGGGTGACTCGAAGCGTACCGCCACTCGTCCGGCGTCAGGCTGCAGGACGGTGACGTGGGACTGGGTGAACAGGTGGCTCGCCGGTGCGGTGGGGGCGAGGCCAACGGCCAAGGGACCGTCCGAATCGGTGTCGGCCTCGACGTCGAGCCAGTTGTCTGCACTGTCTGGATGAGTGGCGCCGCCAGTCGTCGAGCTGAGGATACAACCTCCACTGAGAGGGATGATGACGGCGAGGGCGGCGATACGGCAGAGCAGGGCGATGTTCATGGTGGCCTCGTTGACCTAGTGGTTCGGTTGTTCCTCGCTGACAAAGCAGGGGGCGTGCCAAGGGTCGCCTCTCAGCCAGCCCATGGCGGGGCTTGGCGCGACCACCCCTGTTTTCAGCGCCTTACTGCCGTAACGGGCCGCCATCCTGGAGCAGCCAGCGCCGCTGCCAGCGTGAACCGCGCTTCACGCTTTGCTTCTGTCGATCCGTTCACGGTTCAGCGCTGGCGACGCGAATATGCGGGCTGCTGGCCTAGGGGATCTGGAGTGTCTGGTGGCCCACAGCGGCGATCGGGCGGCCCCCGGGTTTGGCGGTCCCCTCGACCAGAACCTTCAGGATGTAGGCGCCTGCTGCTGCTGGTGCCGTGATGGTGAGCCCGGCGCGGCCTGCCTGCACCTCGATCTCAGCCGTGTCGAGGACCTTGTCGAGCGCTCGTTCGTGGTTCTCTGCCATGCGCTGGAAGGCCTCGTTCAGCGGTAGCCGGTTGAGCGTGCGAGCAGGCACTGGGGTGCCCAAAATTTGGGTGCGCCGCGTTTCCAGCGTGATGGTCGCCCGCCCCTGGGTCACCACCGGGCTGCTGATCTGCAAGGCCAAATCACCACCGGCCGCCACCGGCCCGTCGACGGTGATAGAGGCATGTTCCGGGTAGCGGAGTCGGGTCGCCGGATCGCCGAACAGTAGGTACAAGGCGGCATGCTCTTGCTTGAGCACGGCGCCATCGACGACCGATAGCTGCTCGCCGATGAGGCTCGAGCGACTCTGCATGTCCGCCTTGGCGGCGACGAACCCTTCTCCCAGGGTGCGAGGCCTGGTCCCCAGGAACTGAGCGATGATGGCCTCGCCATAGAGCATATTGGGGTAGGGGTGGCTCTCCCGGGTGGCGGCGAAGGAGCCAATCGGCCCCTGGGGATTCATGATCGCCGCTTCGGCCATCGATAGCCGTCCCTTGCTCATGTCGAAGCCACCAGCACCGCAGGACAGGGCCACGAAGACCGGCGGGCCACCGATGATCTGCATCCGCTCAAACTCACGCCGCGAGCCGATCGAGTAGGAGGTTCCGCGATAGGGGACGCTGTCCAAATAGGCCGGCGAGCTGTGGCCGGCATAGATCAGCATCAGGGCGCCGTGGTTGGCTTCTTCGACCAGCTTGTCGCCGAGCTGGTCGAAGCGGTAGGCGTAGGCCGAGCCCGGCTTGGCGAAGACCAGGCGCAGGTCGTAGTCATAGGGAATGCTCTGGTCGAGCATGCCGAGGGCGGTCGCCTCGATCATCTTGTCGACGAACGTGCTGAAGCGAGCCGGGCCGGCAAAGACCACCAGCCGTCGTGACCAATCGCCAGTCACCGGGCCTTGCTCGTAGGCAATGACCTTGGCTACGAAGGTCGCCACTTCTTCGGCGCTGCGCGCCGGCAGCCGGCCGACGGCCAGGTCAGCCCGAGCGCCCAGATCGACGGTGTCGTGGTGATGCTCGTGTCCCGCTGGATCGGGACTGGGGCGGGCCCCCAACCAGCTGTCGACCATGGCCGCCGACATGAGGCCGTAGGGATGGTCGCTCGGAAAGGCGTGATGATCGCCGTGAGGCGGGTGCAAGAGGCTGCGGTGACGGTAGTGGACGTTGTTGTGGTCGTGGGTCTGGTACACGACCTTGGGCAGGTAGAAGGCGGGCAGCCGCTCGACCGACTGTTCGTCCGGTCGCTGTACGTCGCCGACCAGCAGCACGAAGCCCAGCGTCTCACCGGTCTTCTTCCAAAGCTCGCGAATCGCTACGCGCAGCGCGTGGGCATCGGGCTTGCCCCCGGACAGGCGGGCGTAGACATCCTCGACGGCCATCAGCGTTACCCTGTGGCCTTGCTTCCGGCGATGTTCGACCAGCGGCGCCAGCGCGTCGTGGTAGGCCCGAGCGGCCAACATCAGGTAGCCGTCGTGATCGGTGTGGCTCGGCGAAGTCACCGCCGCCGTTGAGGATGCTGGCGTGGCGATTGGGGCGCTCGGCGGGGGCACCGCCGGCGGAGCGCTGGTAGGCTCGGCGCAAGCCTGACACGCCGAGCCCAAGCTGGCTGTCATGGCCACCACGGCCCACAAGCGCAGTGGGCGAGTGGGCGGCAGCACCGGGCCGCGCTGGTCGTCCAAGACCTTTGCCATCGACCCATGATGACCTTGGTCATCACGGTCGCGCAAGCTCGTCACCGGCGCCGGGCACGGTTGCGTCGTCGGTGGGCGCTGGATGCGGTCGTCGCCCTGGCGGAAAGGTCACTCCGTCGGGTAGCACCCCAGCTGCCCGCGACCGGTGGTCGAGAGCGCCGCCGGCTCAACCGGGG
>JAUVCD010000332.1 GCA_030590865.1 Myxococcales bacterium
CTAGAGCCACTTGCCATTCTCAGCCGCCGACCAGTGCTGTAGGGTCCCGGTCCTCGCGGCGTCGAGCCCACCGGCCGACCGCCGCCCCCCTGGACCCTGGAAACCCTGGATCCTGAAAACTCTGGACCCTGGAAACTGAGGAACGACCGATGGCGCAGCAGCAGAACGACAAGATCATGGGTGGGATTGGCGAGATGGACAAAGCAGCCCTGTTCGAGTTGCTCGGCCTGTCCGAGGAAAACGACGGCGCCTTCAACGGCGAGTGGTTCGGCTCAGGCAAGATCCTCGAGTCGCGCACGCCCATTGACGGCAGCCTCATCGCCAAGGTGCGGCAATGTGACGGGGCGGACTACGAGAAAGTCATCACTCGCGCCCAGGCGGCTTTCACCAAGTGGCGCCTGGTGCCCGCACCGCGGCGGGGCGAGGTGGTGCGCCAGCTCGGCGAGGCGCTACGAGAGCACAAACAGGCGCTCGGCGCGCTGGTGGCCCTCGAAATGGGCAAGATCCGGGCAGAGGGAGAAGGCGAAGTCCAGGAGATGATCGACATCTGTGACTTCGCCGTCGGCCTCAGCCGCCAGCTCTATGGCCTGACGATGCACTCCGAGCGTCCGGGCCATCGCATGTACGAGCAATGGCACCCCCTGGGTCTGGTCGGCGTCATCAGCGCCTTCAACTTCCCGGTGGCCGTCTGGGCCTGGAACGCCGCCCTCGCCTGGGTTTGTGGCGACGCTGTGCTGTGGAAGCCGTCGAGCCAGACGCCGCTCACCGGCATCGCCTGCGCCAAGATCGCAGCCAAGGTATTCGAGCAGAACGGCTTCGATCCGGCACTCAGCTCACTGATCGTCGGCCGGGGCTCCGAGGTCGGCGAAAAGCTGCTCAACGATCGGCGCGTACCGCTCATCAGCGCCACTGGCTCGTGCCGGATGGGCTATCGAGTGGGCAAAATCGTGGGCGAGCGCCTGGGCAGCACCATCCTCGAGCTAGGCGGCAACAACGCCATCATCGTCAGCGAGCACGCCGACCTGGACTTGACCCTGCGGGCCATTCTCTTTGGCGCCGTCGGCACGGCGGGCCAGCGTTGCACGTCCACGCGCCGCATCATCTGCCACAAGTCGGTCTTCGAGACCCTTCGGAAGCGCTTGGTGGCAGCCTACGAACAGATCGCCATCGGCGATCCACTAGCTTCATCCACCCTGATGGGACCGCTGGTCAACACCAATGCCGTAGACGACATGATGAACGCCATCGGCCTCATCAAGGAGCAGGGCGGGACGATCTGCTGCGGTGGCGAGAAGCTCGCAGACGAGCAACATCCCGGCGGCTGCTACGTCACCCCCTGCATCGCCATCGTCAAGAACGAATGGCAGATCGTGCAGGATGAGACCTTCGCCCCGATTCTGTACCTGATCGAGTACGAAACCCTGGACGAAGCCATCGGCTATCACAATGGCGTGCCTCAGGGCCTGTCGAGCGCCATCTTCACCACCAACCTGCTGGAGGCCGAGCAGTTCCTCTCTCACGCCGGCAGCGATTGCGGCATCGCCAACGTCAACATCGGCACCAGCGGCGCCGAGATCGGCGGTGCCTTCGGCGGTGAGAAAGAGACCGGCGGCGGTCGCGAGGCGGGCTCCGACTCGTGGCGTGCCTACATGCGACGGCAGACCAACACGATCAATTACAGCAAAGAGCTGCCGCTCGCTCAGGGGATCAAGTTCGGCGACTAGTGTGGACAAGCCCCATATGCCACCGCCGGGCTCGCCCAGGCTTCGAGGGAGACGTGGATTGGGCTCGGGTCACGGGCGGGGATAAACCCTGAAAGATCCCCTCATACCTACAGCGGTCGGGCGCGGGGCGGAACGAACCCAGGCCGAACGAATCATTCCACCCCAGTTCGTTCCATCCGGCGACAGTCAAGTGCCCGTTTGCTGGTCGAGCGTCAGCACAAGGGACCGCTTTTCGACCGATTTGCGGAACGAACTCAGGGGGAACGATTCATTCCACCCCAGTTCGTTCCGGCATGAGCTGGAGACGGCAACTCGTCATGCACGCGAGTTCATGCGAAGCGTGATCCGGTGGCGGCGCTGAGCGGCGTGCCGCTATCCACCACCGCGGGAACACAGTGGGCGGCGGCGACGTCAGACGGAAAAAGATCAGAAAAAGAAAACAAAACAATCGTCGTCGAAGTCGCTGGGGGCAGGTGCGTAATTGGTGGTCAAGCCCCAACCGAACATCATCATGTCTTGGCAAGGCCGCACTGGGCTTGTCCACGGATTACGCAGCTGTCCACAGCCGTGGCGTGCCGGCGAGCGGGACGTGAGCGATGGCCCGAAAGGACGTCTCTTGCTCCCCGTGCAGCCGCATGTTGCCCAACAACCGGTCGACCTTAAGAACCAGATTCCGTGCGCGTTTTCACGGTCGAACAGCTGTCGCTTCGGTCACAGGGCCGCAAGGTGCCGATAATGTTTGTCGGCGGCGCCGAACTTGTGGGGATGCCTCAGGGGTCATCCCCGCCCGCGCGGAGCGCTGCTCGATTACGGACAGGCAATGTGCGTGCAGGTGTCCGGCAAGCTCGAGCCAGAGCTGTTGGGGCAACAGTGGGGCGCCTGGGTGATGCAATCCTGGTCGCCGAGACAGACGATCTGACCCTGGCCTGGGCCACTGGCGCAGGCTGGGTCACACAGGAATTGCGCCTGCTTGTGGCAACACAGGGCCGGCGCAATGCAATCGGCTGGATCGTCGCAGCCTAGCGGCATGCCAAAGCACTGGTTGGCATCGACGCACGATAGGTTGCCGCCCATGTAGCAGCACACCTCAGTCGAGGTGCAGGTGGAGCCATCGCAGTCCACGATGATCGGGCTACTACCCCCCGCACCGCCGATACCACCACCACCACCGCCGCCGGCCGTTCCCGACGTGCTGCTGGTGCTGGTGGCGCCACCGCCGCCAGGACTCCCTCCGGTGCCACTGCTGGTCGCGCTGCCGCCGGTCCCGCTGGTTGAGCTGCCACCCGTCCCACTGGTCGAGCTGGTGGTGCCGCCATCGTCGCCGTCACCCTCACAGCCCGCAACGCATGCCAGCGCCGAGCAGCAAACCAGCACCATGGCCGCCAGTCGGCAGGAGCCAGACAGCCCTAGCGCCGACGGATCAATCGCAAGGCGCATAGCCACACACGGTAGGTAGACTCGTGTTCAGGATGTAGGGACAACAGTTGGTGGTCCCTCCGGTGCAGTCCTCATCGCCGTCACAGACCTCGTTGTTCTGGCCCGGGCAACTCTGCACGCATTGGAACGACGGCGATTGAAAACAGCAAATCTCTCCAGGGCAATCACCTGGATTGTCGCAATGGATCTGAATGCCGCCGCAGTCTTGGGAATCGCTGCACGACATGATGCCACCGACGGCGCAGCAGACATCGTTGGGGCCACAGGTCGTCCCGTCACAGTCGACGCCGCTATCGCCACCACCACCGACTCCGCCACCGCCCCCCCCAGTGCCCGAGGTGCTGGTCGAGCCGCCGGTGCCACTGGTGCTCGTCGATCCGCCGCCGCCGGTGCTGCCGCCGGTTCCACTGCTGGTCGTGCTGCCGCCCGTACCACTGGTAGAGGTGGTCGTGCCGTCAGTCTCGGTCTCGTCGGAACAGCTCGCCCCGAACGCCAAAGCCAGACCGCACGCTGCCATCAGAATGATCGTCCCCTGCCTCATGCCGAGCCTCCTTGTGCTGGGCCTAACGTATCACTTGCGGCAGAGCGCTGAAAACAGCCGGCCTCTGACGGCTCGGTCAGCGCAGATCGGCTGACTGCTTCTCGAGCAACCGGCGGGCGATAATCAGCATCTGGATCTGCTGAGTGCCCTCGAAGATGTCGAGGATCTTCGAGTCTCGCGCCCATTTCTCGAGCAGCTGGCGCTCGCCGTAGCCCGCCGCCCCACACAACTCGACGCAACGCAGCGTAATGTGGTTGCCCACCCGGGCTGCTTTGGCTTTGGACATCGAGGCTTCGACCGAATTGGGGATCTTGTTGTCCGCCATCCAGGCCGCCTTCAAGGTGAGCAGCCGAGCGGCCTCGAGCTCGGCCTCCATGCGATAGAGCTCCGCTTCGGCAGCATGGGCGGTGAGCTGGGTCCCGGCGTAGCTGGTGGCCACGATGTCGTCCCTCTTCAACAGCTCACGGGTGAGCTCGAGCGAGGCACGAGCCACGCCGATGGCCATGGCGGCCACGATCGGTCGGGTGTTGTCGAAGGTCTTCTTGGCCCCGCTCAGGCCCCGCTTGGGCTTGATGTCCGGGCTGCCCAGGATGTTGTCCTTGGGAATGCGGCAATCGGTGAAGCTGACCGTCGCCGTGTCCGAGGCGCGGATGCCAAGCTTCTTGTCGAGCCGATCGACCGCCATGCCGGGCGTGCCCTTTTCGACGACGAAGGACTTGATGGCGGCCCGACCCTGACTGCGATCGAGGGTGGCCCAGGCCACCACGGCATCGGCCCGCTCGCCGCAGGTGACGAAGATCTTCTCGCCGTCGAGCACCCACTGGTCCCCCTCGAGTCGCGCAGTGGTGCGCACCGCCGACGGGTCAGAGCCCGCCTCGGGCTCGGTGATGGCCATGGCCGCCCACAGATGACCGAAGCGCTTACGCTGCTCGGCGCTGCCCACGGCGCTGATGGCCGAGTTGCCCAGACCCTGCCCGGGAATGGTCAGCGACAGGCCCACGTCACCCCAGCACAGCTCGGTCATGCCGAGCACCGTGGCCATATTGCCGCCATTGCGGTTCTTGCCGTCGTCGGCCTTCTTCTTTTCGCTGAGACCGCCAGCGCCAGCGCCGGTTCCGCCCCCGCCTTCGTTCATGCCTTTGAGCAGCGACGCCAGAATGTCGAGCTCCTTGGGGTACTCGTGCTCCGCCGTGTCGTACTTGCGTGAAATCGGCCGAAACACGTGCTCACCGACTTGACGGGCCTGTTCGACCAATGGCTTGAACTTCTTGGGGATTTCGAGATAAATCATCGTGCGCTCCTCAGACCAACAGGCCGCCTTCCATCAAACCAATGGCGCGCAAGTCCCGGTACCACCGCTCCACCGGATGGTCCTTCACGTAGCCATGGCCACCTAGCAGCTGCACCCCGTCGGTGCCGATCTGCATACTCCGCTCGGCGCATTGTGCCCGGGCCAGGTAGGCCTCCCGACGATAGCTGCGCCCCAACTCGCAACGGCTGGCCGCCCGCTGCACCAACAAGCGCATCCCTTCGAGCTCGATGGCGATGTCGGCGATCATGAAGGCCACCGACTGACGGTTGGTAATGGGCTCGCCAAAAGCTTGGCGCTCATTGCAATAGGGTATGACGTAGTCGAGCATGGCCTGGCTGGTGCCGACGGCCATAGCGCCCCAGGCGATGCGGCCGCGATCCACCAGCGCTTCGAAGTCGAAGCCCTGGGCTCCCTCGCCGCCAAGCAAGGCCTCGTGCCCAACCTTGATGCCCTCGAGCTTCAGGCGGCACAGGCCGGCGCCCCGCAGACCCATGGCTGGATCGGGCTCGACCGCCAGTCCTTCGGCGCCCCGCTCGACCAAGAAGAGCCGGGGACCGAGGCCAGCCACAGTGGCGGCCACCAAGAACAGCTGGGCGGTCTCGCCCAAAGCCACCATCGTCTTTTCACCGTGCAAGGTCCAGCCATCACCATCCCGCACCGCCCCAGCGCGGAGCGCTTGGGGATCGAAGAGAGGTCGGGACTCGAGCAGCGCCAGTGCCGCTGGCACGAAGCTCTCTTCGACAAAGGGCGGCAAATAGCGAGCCTGCTGCTCGGCGGACCCCCAATCGACCACCGCCTGAACGACCGCCAGCGGTGACAGGGCTGCGTAGGCCAAGCCCATATCGCCCCGCGCCAGCTCTTCGGCGACGATCACGTTGGTCACTGCTGATTGTTGCTGACCCGCGCCGCCGAATCCCTCTGGCACGGCCATCACGGTGATCCCCAGCCCGTGAATCTGGTCGAGCAACTCGCTGGGCGGCGTGCACGTTTCGTCGGCTTGCTCGGCGGCTGGCCGGAGTATCTCCTCCGCAAAACGGCGCATGCCGTCGCGCATCATCTCTTGCTCTTCGGTGGGCCTCAGATCGAACAGCTTGGGCTGGCTGGGTCGTGCCAACCGCTCGGGATGATCCCCTGATTTGCGGGCCTTGAAGCGCCGCGCGGCAGCCTGGGCGGCCTCAAAACCGACCTTGGTACCCCGATAAACGGCCTGCTGAGTGGCGCCCCGCCAGCCGAGGCGCTCCAGCAGCTCTGAGCTGCCCAGGCGGGAGAGCAGCCCCAGCGACGTCCCCATGATTCTCTTGATCACGTCTCTCATCATTGGTCTCCATCACTCTCCATTACTCTCAGTAACTCCGCGGCTTGCCGACTCGCCACGAACCGCTGGAAGGTCTCGGCCAGAGCCTTGGAGAGGCTAGCGATCTGCTGGTGTTCCGGGCCGCCGCGTAGCTCTTGGCGGAGCTCCCCACAGATGTAACGAACGCAGATGTTGGGGCGGTCAGCTGGCTCGAGAGAGCAACCGCTGGGACCGCGGAAAGAGCAGCCAGCGTGGTCGGACTGGGGAGGGCACAGAGTGGAGGCTGCGGTTCCCGACAACTTGAGCGCCCCAACCTCGTCGGGGGTGAACAAGTCGAGGGTCTTGCCACTACAACAGTGGCCCCCGTTCCACCGACCGGCGGGCAGGGGATGACCCTTGGCGCAGTGGCCACAGGACCGCACGCGCTGGAGAGCGTCGTGCAGCTGGCACCGCAACTGCCGCAACTCGGTGGCCAGGCAGCGCTGCTCCGTGGTGGCCTGTCGGCGATTGGGCTGAGCTGCAAAACGTGCCCGCAACGAGGCGAGCTCGTCAGCTCGGGACCGCGGGTGGCGCAGGCGGTCAATGAAATGTCGCGGTGAGATGAGCACGGTGAGATGAGCACGGTCGAACGTCGCTCAGAGCCCATCGGGCACGTAGTTGCCAGGCCGCTGTCGGGTCGACGGATCGGGGGCTGTGCTCCGCGAGGACGGCCACGGCTGCGCGCTAGGCGGCAAACCAGGGGGCTGGGACGAAGCAGTGGGCTCGATGGTCGGAGCGCCACCAGCGTCGGCCAGCGAATCAGCACCGCCGCCGCCAGCGGGAGTTGCTGACACCGGTGCGGTCGTCACGCCTGGGGGCGGGGGCGCGGATGGAAGCGGGGCGGCCTGCCGGGTAGCGGTAGGAGCGCCAGGTGCCGCAGTGGACTCGGATACCCAACGGGCCGAGGAGAAGGCAATTAGACCGATCACCGAAAGGATGCCCAACCCAGCCACCGTGACCAGGCGGCGGCGCCTCACCGATGGGTCGCTGCTGGCCGCGGCTGCGGGCTCTACTGCAGGCGCTGGCTCGGACGGGTCAGCGCCGTCAGTGGCCGCCGAGGCAGCGGCCATGACCTTCTTTGCAGGCGGCGGTGGTCTCGAAGACTTGCGGCGAGCAGGCGGGGCAGCGGGCGCCTCATCACCCTCATCAACCTCTTCGGGCGGCTCGGATGTCTCCGGCGGCTCGTCTGCGCTGACCTCGGACGGGGGCGTCGACGGGCTGGTGACCCGCACCGCGGGATGCGGATCCGCTGGCGGCTCGATGGCCGGCGCTCGCTCAGCCAGCTCCTTGGCGAGCTCGGCCACCTCTTCGTCCGAGGCGGTGGCCAGACCGAGCGCCTCGATGGCCAGCGCCATTTCGCCGGCCGAGACGAATCGCTCCTCGGGGTCACGACTGAGCGCCTGGTCGATGATGTCGCCCAAAGCCTCGGGGATCTCGTCCTCGACCAGCTCGTTGTCATCGACCCGCGGGTAGACGCTGCAGCGCAGCTTGGTGATGACCTGGAAGGGGCTCCCGGACATGAAGCGCTCGCCACGCAACAGCTCCCAGAGCATCACGCCGACGGAGAAGACGTCGGCGCTTGCATCCACTTCCGACCCCACCTGGAGCACTTCTACCGGATCCCAGCCCAGCCGGTTGGGGTCCTGAGACCACACCGACACGCGCCGCAGGGCGCTGCCCAAGGCGGGCTCGATCATCCGGGTGCGCCCGTCAGCACCGATCACGAAGCTGTCAGGTGTCAGCCCTCCGTAGGCGAAATTGGCGGCGGCCTTCAGCTGGAGGGCCTTGTGATGAGTGATGCTGACCGCCCGGAGGATGTCCTGACCGATGCGCAACACCAGCGGAGCAGGCAACGGCTCCTCGCTGAGCTCGAAGGCGCGCCGCAGGGAGATGCCGTCCACCGGACCACTGATGATGGACAGTTGGCCATCACCGGCCACGACCTCGAGCACCGGCACCAAGCTCGCATGATCGAGCCCGATCACGCCGCTGACCGCCTTGCGCAGCCCCTCTATCTCCTCTGCCGTGATGTGCGAGGTCTCCACCCGGCGGAGGGACACGTCGGCTCCCATTCCCTCGCCCGCCGTGATGCGAGCCTGCCAGAGCATACCGAAGTAGCTGTCCAGCCAGCGCTCGACCAAGCGGTAGCGGTCAAACCGCTCTGGAGTTGCCGAATCGGATGGCGACATGAGCTCAGGCCTACGGCCCGGCGTGCCCTGGCCGCCGGCAAGCCCATCCTAGAGCCTGGAGCCAATCAGGTCGAGGATGCCACTGCCCCATACGGCAAAGTGCGCCTTCCGAGCGTTTCGAGTTATCATCGCCTGCTGATACGAGCTGATTGTCCCTGACCGCCGTCCTCCGAGATGTGCGGCGCGCCAGCCTAGAAAAGGCGAATCATGAGACTCCTACACACGAATTTGAGCATGCTGCTCACCTGTTTGGTGGTTGCGACCACGAGCGCCGACGTTGGCGCCCAAGGCGCAGAAGCGGATCCAGCGGCCGATCCAGCGGCCGATCCAGCGGCCGACCCAGCGGCGCCACCCACTGAAGAACCCACCGCGACGCCCGACGGCACCCCGGGGGACACGGGTGAGGCCCCCCCCGAAGAGCCCGCAGCCGACCCGCGCGAGACGGCCAGCAAGGCCTACCGGGAAGGAAGAGCAGCGTTCGAGGCCGGTGAGTTCGACCGAGCCCTCGAGCTGTTCCGCTCATCCCACCAAGTACACCAGAGCCCCAATTCTCGGCTCATGATCGCCAAAACGCTGCACGAGCTCGGCCAGCCCGTCGAGGCCTACAAAGAGATGGTCGCGGCGGAGCAAGAGGCGGTCGCCGCAGCGGAAGCGAACGACGCCTACATCGACACGCTCAACGCAGCCCGCGAGGTGCTCGCTCAGCTGCGCAGCGGCGTGAGCGTGATGCGGGTGACCGTGGTCGGCGGTCACATCGATCTTCCACCAGGTAGCAGCATTTCGATCAACGGGCTGGACCTGCCGCTCGCTGAATGGGGCGAGCCCATCGTCCTGGCGCCAGGCGCTACGACCATCACGCTCACGACGATCGATGGCGAGACCGAGCAGACCCTGTCGCTGGCCGCCGGCGATGACCAGGCCACCGCCCTCGAACGCCCGGTCGCGGACACGGTGGGCGAGCCGGAGGGGGATGGCTTCGGCGAGTGGTTCGAAGAGAACCGAGAGACCGCCGCTTTCGTGGCAGGCGGCGTCGGAGCTGCCGGTCTGATCACCTTTGCGATCTTCGGGGGCATGACGCTGTCGAGCTACGGCGATCTCGACGACTCCTGCCCTGGCGGCAACTGTCCGACCGGATCGCAAGACGACATCGACTCGGGACAGACCTACCAGACGGTGGCCAACGTCGGCCTGGTGGTCGGTTTGGTGGGCGCCGCCGCAAGTGCCACCCTGTTCTTACTCCCGACGATCTTGGGCTCAGACGACGACACGGAGGCTGCCCGGCGGCACCTTCCACTAACCATTGGCATCGGTCCCGGCTCGCTCACGATTGGCGGTAGCTTCTAATGCGTATCACTCTCTTCATCGCCTTCGGATCAATCTTAGTCGGCAGCGCCTGCACTCAGGACTTCGACAAATTCCACGAGGTGGCCGGCACCGGTGGCAGCAGCACCAGCAGCAGCGGCACCGGCGGCGGCACGGGCGGCACCACCAGCGGCACCGGCGGCGGAACGGGCGGCACCACCAGCGGCACCGGCGGCGGAACGGGCGGCAGCACCAGC
>JAUVCD010000065.1 GCA_030590865.1 Myxococcales bacterium
ACCGCTGCAGCCAACGCCAACGTCCGAGCGCGCCTGCGCTGATCACCCAGCGCTACTGACCCGAACTCCTCGACGGCCCATCGCCGACTCGATGATTCCTTCATGTCGAGTAGGCAACACCCTCAAATCCCCGAAAATTCCAAACAATCTCGAGAAGCGATCAATGCCGAGGTGTGAAACACCCCTTGGAAGAAGAAAGGTACTCAGCCAATAGCCCAACCACCGCCGCGTTGTTGGGCGGGGTCTCACCCCAGTGACACCCCGCACGAGAACGCGGCAGGAAGAGGGCTGCTGTACTAGTATCGGTAATCGTCCCGCTTGTAGGGTCCGTCGATCGGGATGCCGAGATACTCGGACTGCTTGGCGCTGAGCCTGGTGAGGCGGATGCCCAGCTTGTCGATGTGGAGGCGGGCGACCTCCTCGTCCAGGTGCTTGGGCAGCAAGTACACCTTGTTCTTGTATTTGGTCGGGTTCTGCCAAAGCTCCAGCTGGGCCAGCATCTGGTTGGTGAAGGAGGCGCTCATCACGAAGCTCGGATGGCCGGTGGCACAGCCGAGGTTGAGCAGCCGGCCTTCAGCGAGGAGGAGCACGCTGTGGCCATCCGGGAAGCGCCACTCATCGTACTGAGGCTTGATGGTGGTTCGCTTGATGCCCTCGAAGGCTTCGAGCTCGGCCATCTGGATCTCGTTGTCGAAGTGGCCGATGTTCCCGACGATGGCCTTGTCCTTCATCCGGGCCATTTGGTCGGCGGTGATCACTTCGCACGAGCCCGTCGCCGTCACGAAGATGTCGGCCTTGTCGAGGAAGTCCTCCACCGTGGCCACCTCGTAGCCTTCCATGGCGGCTTGGAGCGCGCAGATGGGATCGATCTCCGTCACGATGACCCGGCAGCCCTGGCCGCGCAGCGACTGGGCGCAGCCCTTGCCGACCTCGCCGTAGCCACAAACGACGGCGACTTTTCCGCCCATCATCACGTCGCTGGCCCGGTTGATACCGTCGATCAGCGAGTGGCGGCAGCCATAGACGTTGTCGAATTTGGACTTGGTAACCGAGTCATTGACGTTGATGGCCGGGAAGAGCAGCTCGCCCTTCTCTTCCATCTCGTAGAGGCGGTGCACGCCGGTGGTCGTCTCTTCGCTGACGCCGCGAATGGGCTTGGCGATCTTTTGCCAGCGGCCGGGAGTTTTGGTTTGAATGTCCCGCAAGGTCTGCAGAGTGACGCCCCATTCCTTGGGCTCGGTGGCCGCGTCAAAATCGGGGATCTTGCCCGCCTTCTCGAACTCATAGCCCTTGTGGATTAGCAAGGTCGCGTCGCCGCCATCATCCACGATGAGATCAGGGCCCGACCCGTCAGGCCAGGTCAGCGCCTGGGTGGTGCACCACCAGTACTCTTCTAGCGTTTCGCCCTTCCAGGCGAAGACCGGCACGCCCTTCGGCTGCTCGACTGTACCGGTGGGTCCCACCACGGTTGCTGCTGCCGCGTGGTCTTGGGTGCTGAAGATATTGCAACTGCACCAGCGAACGTCGGCGCTGAGCTCGACGAGCGTCTCGATGAGCACCGCGGTCTGCACGGTCATGTGCAACGAGCCCATCACTTTGGCACCCTTGAGCGGCTTGTCTTTGCCGTGTTGCTCACGGATGGCCATCAGGCCAGGCATCTCGGATTCAGCGAGGCGAAGCTCTAGACGGCCCCAGTCGGCCTCAGATAGGTCCTTCACCTTGAAATCCTGTTTCGTCGTCGTCATCTCGTCTCCCTCTCAGTTGTGGCTGCCCTTTAGCATCTCCACGCTCTGGGGCCAGCGTCTTCAGACCTTATCCAGGGGTTGTTCGGCGAGCGGTGAGCCATTGCCAGGTGATGTGGCTGTCCGGCCCGTCGCCGCACCAGGCTCTCGGGAAGCGCCCCTGCGCGATGTCGCACAGACCAGCGTCTTGCGCCATGGTCTTCAGCTCCTTCGGGTCGAAGCCGAGCCACAGATCAGCCTGTTGCTCTCGGAGCGCTTCGTCGCGGTGGGTCTCGTAGTCGATCACGAAGATGGCGCCGCCGGGGTCGTCCCCAGCTGGCGGCCGCGCCAGTTGGCTCAAGGCCGCCATGAAGCGACTGGGGACAGGCGCATGGTGCAGCACCCGGGCGGCGAAGACCGCGTCAGCGCCTGGCAGGCTGGACGTCTTGCTGCGTTGTTTCGAGCGAGCCGCGCCGCGCCGAGGGCCCGTCTCTTTGCTCTGTTTGCAGGACAGGATGGCCTTGCGGACCTCTGGGCCATCAAGCTCACCGCATAGGAAGCGCAGATTTCGGAGCCGCCGACGTGCGGCGCGCTTGCGGGCCAAATCGAGCTGAGCCGTCGATCGATCGAGGGCAATGACCTGGTCGAACAGGGGAGCCAGAACCTCGAGTAAGGCGCCATCGCCAGTGCCGGCGTCGATGGCCAACCGGCGGGGCGTGATGAGCGGGCTGATGAGGCTCAGATAGGTGGCCAGCTCGGCCGGCGGGCCGGCGCGCTGGGTCCGACCGCCTCGGGCGAAGAACGACCGGGTCGCCTCGTCCCGGGCCGCCACCACGTCGGCTACTCGGGTGGCGGTGCCGTCGGTCGTGCACAGATCCATGCCCGTCCAGAGGGCGTCGGCCACCACCGAGTCGTCATCGACGTTGGGTGTCATCCGGAGCAAGAGCCAGGTGCCCTGTTTGCGTCCGCTGAGCAGCCCGGCATCGCGCAGCATGCTGACGTGACGAGACACTTTGGGCTGGCCCTCCCGCAGCAGCTCAGCCAACTCGCTGACCGCCAGCTCCTGGATGGATGCCAGCGCCAGCAGCCGCAGTCTCGTTGGATCGGATAGCAGCCGGTAGAGATCCCAGCGGGTCAGCGAGCTCGGCAAGACCTCTGCATCAGCCGGCCGTTGGCTCCGTGCTTCGGTGGGGTTGGTGGTCGTGGCCCGAGTCACGACCTAGATATATTCACATTTGTGAATATATGCAAGTTAGTTTTCTCAGCATGCCGCCCGTGCTCGCGAGTGATGCAGTGATAAGGTTGAGCTTCACGACAACACGACCGCGACCGCCCATCGGTGGCAGCGGGGCGCCCTAGACAGAGGCAACGACAGTATGGGCGACAATCCATCGACCCCCATCGAAGCCGGGCCCGGTCCGGATGTACGGTGCGTTCACGTCGAGGACTGCGGTGCCTGTCCCCTGATGACCCAGAGCTACGAGGCGCAACGAGCGGCCAAGTTCGAGCAGCTGCGTCGCGCCATCGACCGCTACGACATCGAGCCCCGCGAGGCTCTCACGCCGGTGCCGATGGCGGCCTCGATCACCGGCTATCGGCGTCGTGCCAAGCTGGTGGTGGCTCGGGATCGCAACGGCGAAATTGCGGTGGGGTTGTATCGACGGAACGACAACCAGCACGTGGTCGACATCCCCCACTGCCAGGTGCTCAGTCCGGCCCTGATGGAGTTGGTGGCCGAGATCCGCGAATTGGCCAACGAGCTGCCTGACGAGCTGGCCTGTTTGCTCGAGCCCGCGGTTGACGGTCGGGGCGTGTTCACCGGGCTCGATGCCCGGGAGCTCAATCCGCCCACGGAGATCGAATCGGCTGAGGTCGAGCACTCAGTGCTGCTCACCCTCATCTTGGCGGCCGAGCGAGCCAAGCCGGTAGAAGAGCTGCGCGAGGCGGCTCGTGCCTTGCGACGCCGACTCCCGATGATCTCCGGTTTGGCGGTGAGCCTGCGCTACGGGTCTCGTCAGCAGAGTAGCTCGGAGTTCGTGGCTCTCTCAGGGGAGACGGAGGCCAAAGACGCGCTCGGCCCAGGCTACCAGCTGGTGTCCCACACCTCGTTCCTCCATGTGCATCGCCGCCAAGCGACTGAGCTCTACGAGCTCTTGGCCACGGCGGTCGGCAATGGAGTGTCCAGCGAGCCACTCAAAGTGCTCGATCTCTACGGCGGCACCGGTGCGATCGCGCTGACCCTCGCGCAGCAGGGCTTCCACGCGACCCTCGTCGAGTCCTATCCGCCTGCCGCTGCGTTGGCGTCACGAGCGGCCCAGGCGCAGCGCTTGCCGGTCGAGGTCGTCACCGGTGACGTGGCCTCGGTAACTCGCGCGCTGGCTGCGGCGGGGTCCAAGTTCGACGTGGTGGTGGCCAACCCGCCCCGTCGCGGTCTCTCGGCCGCTGCTCGGGAGGCGATCGCGGCGCTCGGGCCCGGAAGGCTGGTCTACGTGGCCTGCGATCTGAACAACCTGAGCCGGGATCTCGATCACCTCAAGCGGCTCGGCTACGGCGTGAACCGCCTCTTGCCACTCGACATGTTGCCGCTCACCGAAGAGATCGAGGTGCTGGCGGTGCTCGAGCAAGGACCGCTGCCGGTGCCCGGGTTGCTCTATGAGGGCGATGATCTCGTCGCCCTCGACAAGCCGCCCCACGAGCCGGTCCAAGACCAGCCTGAGTATCCCGGTAGCTTGGTGGCCCGCGCCAGTCGCCACACCGATGGCGGTGAGTGGATCACGGTGCTCAAGATCGAGGCCGGTACTAGCGGCGTGTGCCTATTTGCCCGCCACCAGGATGCGGCGGAGCAGTGGAGCGCGGCCTTGGCGAAGACCGGCCGGCTCGTTTACCTGGCGGCCACCCGAGGCGTGACTCCGGCCAAGGGCGCCATCACCCGGGAGCTGCGCGGCGAGGATGGCGTGCGTCCGGCGCGCACCCGCTATCGCCGGCTGGCCATCGGGGGCGGGCACTCGATTCTGCGGGTCGTGCCCGAGAAGCGGCATGTCCATCAAATTCGGCGACACATGGCGGCCATCGGCCACCCGGTGTTGGGTGATGCCCGTTATGGTCATGCGCCCACCAACCGTTACTTCGAAGAGAAGCACGGACTCGACCGCAGCTTCCTGCACCTGGTGCGGATCGAGGTCGACCACCCCACGACCGGCCGCCGTTTGTTGATTGAGGCTCCGCTGCCTGCCGATTTGCGAGCTGCCCTGGTGCGGGCCTCTGATGAGTCGGTGCTGCGCTTCCTGGAGAGCAAGAAGGCCCTTGGCGGGGCCCCTGCGCGGCAACGCAGCGGTCCGCCGTCGGTGCCTTTCAGTGAGCGGTCGCCGCTGTCGGTCGCCGACGTGGAGCCCGATAGCGGTTATCCGTCCCAACGAGGCGCCCCGTCGTCGCTGCGCAGCACGGGCGCCCTCGAGCTCGATGACGCGCCCCGCACCGTTCGGGGTGAGTTGCTGACGCCAGACGAGGAGTGATCGTCCGGCCCGTCAGCCGACTCGAGGTGACCGATGAAGCTCTACGACTGTCAGACCGCCCCCAGCCCCCGCCGGGTGAGGATCTTCCTGGCCGAAAAGGGCGTCGAGGTTCCCGTGGTGGCTGTCGATCTGCGACAGGGCGAGCAGCTCGCCGAGCCATTCGTGCAGATCAACCCGTGGTGTACCGTGCCGGTGTTGCAGCTCGACGATGGCACCGCCATCAGTGAGTGTGCTGCCATCTGCGGCTACCTGGAGCAGCTCCATCCCGAGCCGCCGCTGCTAGGCCGGGATCCCCAAGAGCGGGCCATCGTCACCATGTGGGACCGACGCTGTGAGCTCGACGGTTTCTATGCAGTGGCCGAGGTGTTGCGTAACAAGGCCAAGGGCATGAAGGGACGAGCCCTGACCGGGCCCCAGGACGTGGAGCAGATCCCAGCGTTAGTCGAGCGGGGCCAGGGCCGGGTGCAGCATTTCTTCGAGGCCCTCGACCAGCAACTCTCGGACAAGGAATTTCTGACTGGGGAAGCGTTCACCATGGCGGACATCACCGCCCTGGTCTCGGTCGACTTCGCCGGCTGGGTGAAGCTGACCCTTTCCGACGAGCTGGTCCACGCCAAGCGGTGGCACCAGGCGGTGAGCGCGAGGCCGAGCGCCAAGGCTTAGCCTGGACGGATTCACTCCGTCGCGGCGTCTCTCGATGCCGCAGGGCTCAAGCGTTCTGGCGGCCTCTCCAAGGTGAACCGCCCCGAGTTGGGGAGACCCGGGGGGACGCGGTGGGTGGGGGCGCGGCTCGCGCGGGGGCGCGACTAGCTCGAGCGGCGTCTCAGCAACGCTAGACCGAGCAGGATCACCAAGCCGCCGGCGAGACCACCGGGCTGAGCGGGCGCCTGTTGGCCCACCGCAGCGATCGTGCAGTCCTCATCACAGATGCGGCAGGTCTCGTAGGGCAGGTCCGGATCGGGACGACATTCCTTGGTTTCATCGATGCAGGTGCCGTCATCACCCTCATCGGTGGTGCAGCTGTCGCCCTCGTCTTGGTCAGGCTCGCAGAGCGAATCACGATCGTCGGAAGTGTCCGGAGGAGGGCCAGGGATGTCTGCCCATGCAGCCGTTGCGCCCCCCAGAACCAGCAGCCCGGTCAACAACCCGACCCACAGCCGAACCCTGCGGTCACCCGTCGATCCATGCTCGTGGCGCCGACGAATCATGAGGCCAGCATATCGACAGGGGACTGCCGCGTCCATGGTGGCCCCTGGTCCAGGGTGGCTGCTGCGCCCTATTTAGCCGCCGTCACCACCATCGCAGCTCGCTCCCCCGCCACGCATCGGAGTGGGCGGCGATTGCCTCGGTGGCGCGGAGGCTGGGGCTACTTCTTGGCGTCCGGATCGACCCAGCCCGGCGGGCCCTTGGGTCCGTTGGCCTTCACGCCGCCGACCAGCGTCTTGCCGCCCCAGGGCGCGATGAAGGGGTGCTTGGCCCAGGTCTCTTCGTGGAGCTTGGTCAGCTCGGCGAGCTTGTCCTTGTGCTTCATCACCCTGGCCAGGTTCTTCTTCTCCCCCGGGTCGTCGACCAGGTTGTAGAGCTTGTACTTCTTGCCTGGATCTTCGATCAGCTTGAAGTCGCCCTTGATGATGGCGCGGGTAGGCGGGTTATAGGTGTCCGCCGGCAGCTCGAGCATGATGGGCTCTCGGTCATCCGGCTTGGCGCCGTAGAGCTCGGGCACCAGGCTCTTGCCGACGAAGTCTGGATGCGGCTCGAGCCCCATCAGATCGATGATGGTGGGCGCCAGATCGATGTGCGAGCGGCGCGCCTCGATGCGGCGGGGCTCGATGCCTGGGCCGTGGATTATCAGCGGGACGTGGGTGAGCACCTCCCACAGGGCGAAGGCGTGCTTCCACTGGCCGTGCTCGCCGAAGGCTTCGCCGTGATCGCCGGTGATGATCAGCACCGTGTTGGACCACCAGGGTTGCTTCTCGCAGAAGTCGAGCAGCTTTCGGATTTGCAGATCGGTGAAGTAGATCTCGCCGTCGTAGAGGTCACGAGCCCTGCGGCCGAAGCTCGGAACTCCCTCGTGGACCACGTATTTGTCGTGGGGGTCCATGTAGTGCAGCCAGGTGAAGAACGGCCCCCCGGTGTTGGCCTTGTCACCGAGCAGCTTGATGGCCATCTCGGTCGTTTGGGGACCGGTGACGTTCTCGTCCGTCTCGGCATTCCATTTGAGCCCTGGGACTATTTGCCACAGGTCCACCCCTTGTCGGAGATTTTTGCCCCGGTCGAAGTAGCCGTGGGCCTGCACCGCCATGGTGCGAATTCGCTGCTTTTGCAGCAGCTCGGGAAAGAAGAGGTTGGCCTTAGAGTAAGCGGTGAAGAAGGTCTGTCCGCGGTAGAGCGTCGAGGGGTAGCGACTCGACAGCAACGCTCCCAGGACCTTGGCGGTGTAGCTCGAGACCGAGTAGGCGCGAGGGTAGATGACGCTTTGGTCGGCCAGCTTCGTCAGATGGGGCGCTATCGGCCGATCGTAGCCTTGCCAGGGCATGTCGGCCCGCATTGCGTCGACGATCAGGAAGATGACGTTGACCGGCCTGTCGGGATGCTCTGCCTTGGCGGGCAGGCTGGCGCTGCTGCTAGCGCTTACCGTTGGTGTTGTAGTGGGGACGGAGGCCGCCGTCGTGCCGGCGGCCGTCGGGCGGGCCGCGGTGCCGTCGTCGCAGGCTGAGATCACGAGGGCCAGGCAGGTGATGATGAGAAATGGCTTGGGCTGCACAGTCTGTGATCCGTAGCGCGCACCGTCAGCAGGGTCGAGCGCAAGCGGTCCGAGCCGGTCCGAGGGCTCTGGCCGCCCATGAGGCAGGTTGACAGAGCCGAGGGCCACACTCCTGCGGCGTCCATGGTAGGGTCGATGCCTTGATGTCGTCTTCGTCCGCAAGCGAACGGGCGCGGGTGCTAGTCGTCGATGACGAAGAGACGATCCGCGAGATGCTCGCTGAGTTCCTCGAGATGGAGGGCTATTGGGTCGCGACGGCGCCGGACGGCATGGCTGCGCTGACGGTGCTCGAGGACGGGGACATCGATCTGGTGCTGAACGATCTGAAGATGCCACGGATGGGTGGCATCACCCTGCTCGAGCAGCTGGCCAAACATGCCCCGTCGACCGTGGCGGTCATCATGACCGGTTTTGGGACCGTCGAGACGGCCATCGATGCCATGAAGCTGGGGGCCTACGACTACCTCCTCAAGCCCTTCAAGCTCGACGAGGTGCTCCATGTGGTCGAGCGGGCACTCCAGAAAAAGCGCATGGAAGAGGAGAACATGCGCCTGCGAGAGGCGGTGTCCCTCTACGAGGTGAGCGAGGCCATCAGCGCCAGCCTGTCGTTCGATCAAGTAATGCAGACGGTGACCGATTGCTGCCTCGGTGAGGTGGACGGCGATCTGGTGAGCACCTGGCTCGACAGCGACGGCAGCTATCGCGAGCAGAGCCGAGAGCTGAGTGATCGGCCTCCGGCCGGCGGTACCGATGTCGGCGAGATCGATCCTCAGGCGGTACTGAAGGGGCTGCGCTCCGGACCTCTCTTGGTCCACGGCGACGAGGCCAACGGGTTCTTCGAAGGGGGCACGACCGCGCCGCTCAGCTCGCTGCTGGCGGTACCCATGATGGTGAAGAACCGCCTGCTCGGCTTCGTCCTGGTGGGCACGTTGCGCCCCAGAAAACGGCTTCAGGAAGGCCAGCGCAAGCTGCTCAGTATCATGGCCTCGCGCGCTGCGGCCGCCCTGGAAAACGCCCGTCTTTACAGTAATTTACAGGACACCTTTCAGCAGACTATTCAAGGCCTGGCCAGGGCCATCGACAAGATGGATCGCTACACGGCAGGCCACTCGGAGCGGGTGGCCCGCTACGCGGTCTATTTGGCGCGGCGGCTCGACCTGGGTGAAGAGCAGATACGGGTGGTCCAGCAGAGCGCGCTGATGCACGACATTGGCAAGATCGGTTGCGCCGTCAACCTCAACAAGCCGGGCAAGCTCACCGATGACGAGTACGAGGTGTTCAAGAAGCACCCGGTCTACGGCAAAGATATCTTGTCGCCCATCACCTTCATGCACCCGTTGATTCCTGGGGTGCACTTGCATCACGAGCGCTATGACGGGCGCGGCTATCCGCTGGGGCTGGCCAAAGGCGACATCCCCCTGTTGGCGCGCCTCATGTCGGTGGCTGACAGCTACGATGCCATGACCAGCAACCGATCGTACCGCCGCTCGATCCCTCACGAGGTGGCGGCCGCGGAGATCGAGCGCTGCGCGGGCAGCCAGTTCGATCCCGAGCTGGCCAAGGCCTTCCTCGACGGGTTGGACGACTACCGCGAGGGGCGCATCGCGGCAGGACTGCCGGTGCCGGAGTAGCGCTTTGGGCGGTGACCGGGCGGGACCGAGAGGCGAGCCAGCGAGCGCCTCTCAGGTGGCGGGCTGGCCTCCGGCTCAGGCGGTGTGGCTCGGTCGCCGCGATTATGAGCCGGTTCATCAGCTCCAGCTCGATCTGGTCCAGGCTCGGCGTGACCAGATCATCGGCGATGTGATCTTGCTCGTCGAGCATGAGCCGGTGATCACCCTCGGGCACAGTGCCCAATCAGCTCATGTCTTGCTGGCTGCCGAAGCGCTGTCCGCTCGCGGGGTGGCGCTGGTCCAGACCGGACGTGGTGGGGACGTGACCTATCATGGTCCCGGTCAGCTGGTGGCTTATCCGATCCTCGATCTCAGACCCGATCGCTGCAGCCTGCGCCGCTACGTGGGCTCGCTGGCCGAGGCGATGATCCTCTTGGCGAGAGCACAGGGAGTGGCCGCGGGGGTAAACGATCAGCTGGTCGGCGTGTGGGCCGACGCTGATGAGCCGACCCGCTGGGACGGCGTCGCAAGGGCTGGTCGCCCGGTCAAGATCGGCGCCATCGGTGTGCGCCTGAGTCGCTGGATCACCATGCACGGCTTCGCGCTCAACCTCACCACCGAGCTGAGCGCCTTCGACATGATCGTCCCGTGCGGCATCCGCGCCCACGGCGTCGGCTCCTTGGCCTCGCTCGTTGGCCCAGCGTCACCGGTCGCCGCAGTGGCCCTCAGCAGCGCACCCCTGCTGAGCCAAGCGCTCCGCAACGATGTCGCACCGGTCCACGATCTCTCAGATCTCGGCGATCTATCGGTCGAGACGGTCGCACGCCCTGTTCGGTCAGCACCCTAACCCAAGGTAGGGTTAACCCCCGACTCATCAGCCGTCATGACCGGCTGGGCGAGCCAGCCATATTCGACATCGTAGACGCTGCGGCCCAGCGCGATGCGCTCGGCGCTCATGACGAAGCCTCGCTTGATGAGCGTTCCGACGGTTTCGACCAGCCCGGTGAAGCCGTAGGGATCCGACTCGGGGCTGATGTTGCCCAACACTCGGACGGCTTCCTGAAGGGCGTAGGCTCGTCCATCGGCGGTGGTCAGGATGCAGCCGGCTCGGACTGTGCCGCCTTCATCGAGCAGCCGGTCGAGATCGGAGCTCGCTATGAAGTCGTCGAGCGCCACCGGGGGGCGCTGAGATGGGCGCAGGTTGCCCATCGGGGGAGGGATGTTGCTGAGGGGATCGTTCATGATGTTGCCTGGGTGTCAGACCCGGCGCGGGGGCAGCCCACGTGATCTCGGTTTTTTCGAGCTGGTTCTGAAGGGCCGTGTTGCCGTGAGTTTCTTGACGGTGATGTAAGAAGCACTCGCATGATCTGTGCCACCACTCGTTGTGTCGTGAAAAGTGCGACTGAAACCCATGGAGCCCTTGTTTGATTGTCCCCCGGCTGCTGCCAGCCTCGTGGTTTAGACGCTTCAACGGGCAAAAAGGGTCGAAGGTTCCACCGAGAGTGGCGCTCCTGCGGCCTGGAGCGCCAAAAAACGTGCTCCGCCGCGACCCAAGGGTCCTCGGCCACCGCGCAGCAGGTGCGAACACCACGTCGCGCCTCGGATCGTGCTGTCATGGTTTTGCGGCTCCCACTTCACCCAGTAGCCCATGATATGACTGACGCTCCATGGGTTGGCCCTCGATCGTGTCCAAGTCCGCGGCTGCCGTAGCTGGCGCGCTGCGTGGCAGATCGCGCCTGTTGGCTTTTGCTCTGTTGCTCTGGCCTACCGAAGCGCAGGCTGGCAGCTTCTTCGACGACGGCAGCTTCGCCTTCGATCCGAATGCCACCGTCACCTTCGACTTCGAGGAGGGCGTGCCCGAGCCCGTCGATCCGGAACAAGAGCCCATCGTCCGCGTCGAGTCCGACAGCGCCCTGTCAGGGCGATGGGTGATCGAGCTAGGCGAGCATGGCCAGGCCTACATTCCACTGCAGCTCCCTCCGCTGGCTCGTCGCTACCAGGTGAGTCTGTGGATCCGCGGGGGCGACGGCGTGGGCAGCTTCGTGGTCGGCGCAGATGACCGGGTCGACGAGATCGCCACGCTCTACCCCACCGGGCGGGTGACCAGCGATGGTTGGGTCGAGCTGGCCAACGACGAGTTGCGCATCGACGGAGCCCGCTTCGGTGCCACCGCCGGACTGTTCAGCCCCGAGGGCTGCGAGCTCGATGCCATCGAAGTGGTCGCCCAAGGGGCCATCGACGGCGAGGTGAACCCTAGTTGTAACGGCGCCGTGGACGGGGCGGCCTGCGGCACCGGTCAAGTCTGCTACTGGTCTGAGTGTCGCAACGTCGACGGCTGGGTGCCCCCGATCCCCGACGACCGACAGGACGTCACCGCCTATCTCGAGAACCGTCTGCGCTTTTTGTTCGGGCCCTTTCGCGAGCGCACCCTCGACCTGCCCAATGCCCTCTTGGCCATCGAGGCCATGCGGCACGCCACCGATCGGTGGACCTACTGGAACAGCTTCACGCTAGCCGTTCGGCGGTTGCACGATGGCCACACCTCGACCAGCAGCATGGGCACCCGCACCTATGACACCTACAACCCGCGACCGCTGGCCCTGTGTTTTCTCGAAGGGGACGCGGATCTGTCCCAAGGGACCGAGCCCTCCGATCCGTTCTATCGTGACATCGTGGTGTCCCACGTCGGCGGTGACCACAACCTGGGGCTGAAGCCAGGGGACCGGCTGGTCCGAGTGGACGGGCTCCACCCCGTCGCTTGGTCCCGCTCGCTCATCGTTCACAACTGGCGGCAGCCCGCCGTCTCCAACCACGCGACCTTCGCCGAGCATGCCTCCGAGCTTGGTGGCTTGGTGTCCCGTTTCGCCCACGAGATCGAGATCATCCGCTGCGACGCTCAGGCCAAGACCTGTGGCGCGGTCGAGACCATCAACCTCTCGGACATTCCCTACGATGAGGTCGGGACACCCTTCGACCATGTCCGGTGCGACAACCGACCGCTGCGCCACGTGCCTGGCGCGCCACCGAGCCACGCCGGGGAGTATTACGACGTCTTCTCCGGCCTCTTGAACGAGTCCAATCCGACCGAGCGGATCTACGGCGTGGAATGGGAGTCGCTGTCCACCATGAATGGGCAGGATGGCATGGGTGCAGCGCTCAGCGGGGCGGTCCAGTCGCTCAACGATGAGGCTGCGGCGGCGGTCATCTTCGACCATCGCACCGGTACCGGCGGCACCCTGGTGGGACCGGCCATCATCTGGAACTTCGCGGTCCAGAAGCATCCGATCAGCCTGATGTCCACTCGACAGAGGGCCGAGGACGAGCAGCCGAGCCTGACCGAGGGGCAGGCCATTTTCAATCAGGCGCTCGCTCAGGGATGGGTGGACGTTGCGGGGAGCAGCTTCCCGACCACCATGCCGGTGGCCTTGCTCATCACCGAGGATGTCTCGGCGAGCGACTGGCTCCCATTGGGGATGAAGGACGCCGGGACCAACGTGCGCATCTTCGGTCCCTACCAGACCAACGGCGGCTTCTCGACCCGCTTCATTCTCGGCTACTGGCTCGGCATCAACTACGTGTTGGCCAGCGGCGACACCTTCCTGCCTGATGGCAGCACGGCCAACGGTCGGGGGGTCGAGCCTGACGTGGTGGTCTTGCCGCGCCAGTCCGATCTGTTGGCCGGCAAGGACACTGTCTTCGAGGCGGCCCTGAGCTGGGTGCGTCAGGAGCTGGGACAATGAGCCGCTCCAGACTGACCTTGTCGCTCGCTGGCCTGGCGGTTCTGGCCTTGCTCATTGATACGGCGGCCTGTGGTGGTGACGGGGTTGGCGGGGGACCGGTGCCCATCGACGCCGGAGCCAGCTCGACCAGCAGCTCGTCAGGCAGCGATGGCGGCAGCGACAGCGGGCTACCCCCCACACCGATTCGGACGATCGCCCAGCGCAACCCGTTTGGCAACGTGGCCAAGCACAACAACCTGCTGTGGGATGGGGACTTCGAGTGGCGCTCGTCTTTTGCCGACCAGTACGGCTGGATGTCTGCCAAGTCAGGGGGCTACGTCTCCTATGCCTTGCCGGCTCTCGAGCTCGGCTGGCGTTGCAAGAGCGGCCTCAAGTGCGCTCGTCTCGGCCCTAACCACGTGATTCTCGGACTGGCCGTATCGTCTCGGGATCACGACCTGGCGATCTCCTTCTGGGCGAGTCCGGCAGGGGGTGACTGTAGCTCGGTGGCGGCGGTGTTCTTCACCAGCGCCGACAACGAAGCGGCCGTCGATGTGCCACCCGAGTCGGCCACTGCTGACGGTGATGGGTGGTGTCGTTACGCCGTCGTGGTGTCTGAGCGGCAAACGGCGGCCCGGCTGTTCATCGAGAACCAAGGGGACGGCGAGGTGGTGGTCGACGACGCGGTGATCGAGCCCGTCGCTGCCGAGCAGAGTCGTAGGTCGCTCGGCCTGCCGTCGGGCAAGACCGTCGTGGCGCCTGCCTGGCTACGCCAATGGGCTCGCGAGGCGGTTCGGCCGCGCATCACGCCGCCCAACGAGGCTGAAAAGCGGTTCCGATCAGGTCTGAGGCGCAGCGGGTGGACGCGGTGATGACGGCATGAGGATTGGACGGCTTCAGCCAGCCGCCCTGGCCGGCGCTCTGCTGCTCTGTCCCGATGCAGCGGCTGGGAGCTTCGACGGCTACGGCCAATACCTGCCCGATCCGGCTGCGGTGGTGAGTCAGGGCTTCGGTGCTGATTTCGATCCCCTGGTGGACCGCTATGTGCCTCCCGACACTGCGGGGGTCTGCCTCACCCCTGGCTTCATTCAGCAACAGGGCCCCGATGCGCTCGACGGCGTCGACTACCTTCACCTGCAGACCTACATGGAGGAGGGCTGCACCGAACGGTTCCTGGTCGATCTTCCGGCGGTCCAGGGGTCTTACGTGGCCCGGCTGTGGATGCGTCATGGCTCGATCGACGCTCAGCTGACGGTTCTCTATCCCGACGGCACGGGCCTTCAGACCATGGCTGCCAAGCTGGCGCCCACCGGACGAGTGACCAGCGACGGCTGGGTCGAGCTGCGCTCCAACGAGTTTCCTGTGGACGGTGCCCTGGCCGAGGTGGTCTACCTGCGAGTCTACGACGCCGACACCCTCGGCTCGGATATCGACGCTCTGGAAATCGTACCGGCCGGCGAATTCTGGCAGCAGCAGCCCTGTAGCGGCACGGGCGATCCAGTGTGCGGCGACGGAGCTTTGTGCCTCCACAACTATTGCCAGCTAGGCCGGCTGCACGTGCCCCCCTTGCCTGATGACGGGCTGCGGGATGAGATGGTCGACGTGATGCAGTCCCAGCTGCGGGTGTTCTTCGGCGGCCGCAAGACCCGGCTCGAGAACCTCCCTGCCGCCTTGGACAAGCTCGACTCGATTCGCTACGCCCACTCGGCCTGGGAGTTCTGGAACGGCTGGGCGGTAGCGATGGGCCTACTGCAGGATTGGCACACCTCGCCCTACGGACCGATCGACTCTATCGAGCGGCGGGCGCGGCTCAACGCCTGCTTCATCGAGGGCGACGCGGACACCTCGGCCGGCAGCTGGCCCAAGCATCCCCAGTTTCGGGACTTGTTGGTGTCCCACACAGGGCTCACGGCCACCTACGGCATCGCCCAAGGCGATCGTCTCGTGGCCGTGGACGGAAAGCACCCCATCCAGTGGGCGCTAGGTCTGAGCGACGTGCGTTGGAGTCTCTGGCGGGCGAACGACAACCAGGTCTACGCCGAGCTGGCCGAGCAAATGCGGGGGATGATCCTCGCTCATGCGACCAGCTTCAGCATCATCAGTTGCAGCGCGTCGTCCGGTACCTGCAACGACGTGCCTGACACTTTCCTGGTGGCCGATCTGCCTGACGACACCGGCAGCCAGGTCCGCTGTGACAACCGCCCCTTCTATCCCTTCTCGGTCAGCGCCAACCCGTCGCTGGACCACAACGTGGGCTACAATTTCTTCCAGGGACGCATCAAGGAGACCACCCAGGAGGAGGAGATCTACGGCCTGTTGTGGGACACCCTCTACGGGGGCGGTGATCCCAGCGGCTACGTCAATCAGAACATCAAGGATGCCTTCAGCGCGTTCAAGCAGCAGGCTCGGGGCGTGATCCTCGACCACCGGGCCGGCAATGGCGGCACGCTGGACGCGGCGGAGGTGACCACGACGTTGGTGCGGCCGGTCGAGACGCTGCTCGTCTTTCCCAGCCCCATGGAGTTCGCCGGCTTCGATGGGCCGGCCACTGCTGCCGAAGGCATCGCGCTGTTCGAGAAGTACGACACCATCTACCCGATGACCGTGGGCTCGAGCAGCTACGATCCGGACCTGCCGGTGGCGCTGCTGCTCCATCGTGACGGCTCGGCCAGCGACTTCATGCCCTTTGGGATGAAGGGGGCACCGAAGGTGAAGATCTTCGCCCAAGGGCCCACCGCCGGCGCGTTCTCCACCTACTACCAATACGTCTATTGGGGTGGCATCAGCTGGCGGATGGCCTCAGGCGACGCGATCGCCTACGACGGCCGCGCGCTCATCGGCCACGGCGTCACGCCTGACGTGGTGGTGCAGCAGAAACAGTCGGACCTGCTGGCCGGTAAGGACAGCGTGCACGAGGCTGCCGTGGCCTGGCTGCGCCAGAACCTGAAGCCTTGAGGAACAGGATGGACGTTCGTTTCCCAGCCTCTCGCCTCGCCGCCTCATCGACGGTCCTGTCCCTGGGTTTGCTGTGGTCCCTCGTGAGCCTCGGCTCGCTGCCCCTCGGCTGCAGCGCCGAGGAGCTGAACCCGGTGCCGCTGGACGGCGCGAGTAGCTCCTCGGGTGGCGGTGGCGCGCCGAGTCCGCCGGCCTACACCCGGCATGTGACTCAACGCAGCCCCTTCGGCGGGCGGGTGGGCAACCTGATGGTCGATGGCGATTTTGAGCACTCCATCGTCCGTGAGGGAAGCAGTGCTCAGCTCGGGTGGTTGGCCATCAACGGAGTGGGCATGCAGACCTACTTGCGCGGCGAGACCGGCGGGCTGTGCCGCACCGGTCTTCGCTGTGCGATCCTGCCGTCAGGTCACAGCTTCTGGGGCAAAGGAACCTCGGCTCAGGGCACTGGCATGATCGCCGAGGTGTGGGCCAAGCCCCCCGCCCAGAGCCCTTGCAGCGTCGTGTCCCCAGCGATGTTCTATTGCAACGTCCAAGGGGGCGCTCAGATCTCGCTGCCTCCGAGCAGCGAGGAGCCCGATGGGGACGGCTGGTGCCAGTACCGGGCGGCGCTGGCCGCTCCCTCGAGCCGGCTCTGCATGTGGATCGATGGCCTGCTGCCTGCCGGGAAAGTCGCCCTGGTCGATGCGGCCACCCTCTTGCCCGATGACGGCACCGCTCCGGTGCGGGCGCCTGGGCCGATGCCCACCGAGCGTCGCCAACGGATCGCCGCCACGGCTCGGTGGGTGCGCGACCGGCTGCCCTTTGGTCAGCCCCGGCCGCTGGAGCCGAAGCTCGGGCCGCGCTAGCGCTGGCTGGCTGGGAGAGCTTGTGCCTGCCGCCAACCGCAGTAGGCTCGGCCCATGTATCGCTCGTGGCTGTGGCTCGTCCTGCTATCCATCCTGGGGGCCTGTAAGCCCGCCGGGCCGACGTCCTTTCCGGATGAGGACAAAGTCGTGGCCGCCCAGAAGAAATGGTGCGCCGGTCTCGAGTCGGTGGCTGGCGACAACTGGCTGCATCAGGACGACTGCGAGGCGGCCTATCCCACTGGCTCGGCGGCCTTCGTGGCTCAGATGGCCGAGTGCTATCCTGAGCAGGTCGCCGGGTTGGGTGACGATGCGCCGGACAGCGCGGCCATCCTGTCGCTCTGCTCGGATCAGATCCTGGTCGCGGCCGATCCCGGCAAGGTGAGCAGGACGGCGGTCGTCACAGCCCGTTGCGCTCGGATGCAACGGTGCGAGCAGATCAGCGCCGAGGAATGCTTGGCGGCCTTCGAGACCCTCAACGGCATGCAACGGGCCACCTTCACCAGCATGTACAACCTGCGCGCTCAGGCCCAGATTGCCCAGTGCCTCGATGAGCTGGAGTGCCGTGACGACGAAGACCAGGCTCGCGCCGAGTGTTATCGCGAGCCCTTCGATGCTCGAGTCTGGCTGCCCTTGAGCCTGGCTGCTGATCCGACCCTGGCGCCCCGGCCGTCGGACTGAATCGTCAAGGGCCGTAGCGAATCTCGACGCGCGAGTAGGGGTTGGCCGAGGTGGAGACGGGGCCGGCCTGTGAGGTGTTGATGTTGCCCTGGTAGAGCAGGCGGTGGAGCGTTACCGGCTGGCCGAAGATGGTGCTGGCGTAGGTCTCGGCGCCGCCATAAGAGCTGTTCATGGTGGTGGTGCCGCGGGTGCCGAGGACGCCGATGATGTCCCCGGCCAGCACTGGGATGTTGGTGGCGATCCAGCCCGTTCCTGGTACCCCTGACCAGTAGCCGAGGGTCACGAAGTCCGTGGTCTCGGTGGCCCAGACCGGCGGCGGCCCGCTGTTGAACCGGATGACCTGGATGTTCTGCGGATCGGTGCCCACATCGGTGGGGACCCGAAGCTCCAGGATGGTCAAGTTCGTCGGCGCCGTGAAGTACAGGCCTCGGGACAAACTGGCACTCGAGAAGGTGCTGCCGTAGGGGCCGATGTCGAGCTCAGTGCTACTGCACCCCTCGTCGGTGCTGCCGTCGCAGTCGTCGTCGAGCGAGTTGCCGCACACCTCGGCGATGGGGAAGAAGATCTGATCGCACTGAAGCGCGGCAGACACGCAGTTGAGCGTGCCGTTGGCGCATTCGCCTTGCTGGCCACTGACGGTGCAGTTGCCGCCACCACCAGGATTGCCGTCGTCAGCGGTGCCGTCACAGTCATCATCCGAGCCGTTGCAGACTTCGCCTGAGGGGACGACCTCGCCTAGGCAGGTGCCCCAGTTGCCACCGGCGCAGGTCTGCGTGCCGGCGACGCAGAGGCCGACGCCTTCGGTCCCGTTCGGGCCGCTGTAGCAACTCTGGGTCTGGCCGTTGGTGCAGTTGCAGCCCTCATCGGTCTGCCCGTCGCAGTTGTTGTCGACGCCATCACAGGTCTCGGCCGAGGACGAGGTCGTCTGGTTGCAGACGATGCCGCCGCCGGAGCATTGAGTGAGGCCGTCGGCGCACACCCCTGGCAGGCCCGTGTTGCAGACCGCGCCGCCCCCTGGATCGCCTTCGTCGGTGGCGCCGTCGCAGTCGTTGTCGATCCCGTCGCAAATCTCTGCGCCAGGCTGCTGATTCTGCTGGCACACCAGCGCGCTGTTGATGCACTGCTCGGTGCCTGGGCCGCAGACGCCTTGCTGGCCGGTGTTGCAGCTACCGCCGCCTTCGGGATTGCCCTCGTCCGTGCTGCCGTCGCAATCGTCGTCGAGGCCATTGCACAGCTCGCTGGAAGGCTGCACGTTTTGCTGGCAGGTGACGCTGCCATTGGTGCAGTGCATCGTGCCGGCCACGCAGACGCCCTGAAGCCCGGTGGCGCAGGCGCCGCCGCCCCCTGGGTCGTTCTCGTCGGTCTGGGTGTCGCAGTCGTTGTCGACCCCGTCGCAGGTCTCGGTGGTCGGCGTGACGTCACCGGTGCAGGCGCCCCAAGCGCCGTTGATGCAGGTCTGGGTGCCGTCGGAGCACTCGCCGACGTTCTGGGTCGTCGGCGAGCCGGTGTAACAGCTCTGGGTTTGGTTGTTGGTGCAGCTGCAGCCTTCGTCGACCTGGCCATCGCAGTCGTCGTCGGCGCCGTCGCAGGTTTCGCCGTTGGGGTTGGGATTGCCAGGCAGGCACGGGTTGGGGGTGCCGTCGATGCACTCTTCGACGGTGACCTGGCAGTTGCCGAGGCCGCAGGTGACGGCGCCGAACCCCTCATCGGCGACGCCATTGCAGTCGTTGTCATCGCCGTCGCAAATCTCGTCGGTCGGCAGGACCTCGTCGGCGCAAGCGCCCCAGGTCCCCTGCAGGGTGCAGGTCTCGGTGCCTGCCAAACAGGTGCCGATCCCCGCCGCCTCGGGCGGCCCGCTGTAGCAGGACTGGGTGTCGCCCTCGATGCAGGGGCAGTCTTCGTCGGTCTGGCCGTCGCAGTCGTTGTCGATCCCGTCGCAGAGCTCGTCGGAGGGAACACAGTCGCCGCCTCCGCCGCCGCCGGTGCCACTGGTCGACGAGGCGTTGCCTGCGCCGCCGGTGCCGGAAGACGAACCGGTTTCGTCTCCATCTGCGGCGCAGCCAAGAGGGGATGCGGCCAGGGCCGCCACACCGATCACCAACAGACCAACCCAAGCAGACCGTTGCCCCATGTCGTTCTCCCGTACCGATCGACTCATCCCGACCTTCTCAATGGTCGCAGAGCCGACGGGGTGAAGGGAAGTCCAAAGCCGTCAGGACTTGGTGTCAGTCCCCGCCGCCGTTGCATTCGTCGGTGCAGTTGGTCGCCTGGCATTCCGTCACGAGGTCGTACAACGCGGAGTAGGCACAGGTGGCTCCGCCGCTGGCGATACAATCCGTACAAACCGTATCGGCGGCGCATTCTGTGAGGGGGTTGCAGCAGTTGTTGCCCATGCAGGTGGCACAGTTGTAGTGGAAGGGGTAGGCGAAGCCGCTGTCGCAGATTGGATAGAGGCAGTCTTGGCCACAAGCGCCTTCCGGTGTCGCGCAGGCCATCAGGGCATCGCAGCTTTCTCCCGGCCCGCAGGCCAGGTACTCCTTGCAACACTGCTCGGCGACGCAGTCCTGGCACTCAGCCGTCTCACCCATACCGAAGTCGACCAGACCTTCACAGGGACTGGTCCCGCCTCCGCCGCCCGTGCTGGTCGTGGTCGTGGTCGTGGTCGTGCCACCGGCGCCGCCGCTGTTCGTCGTCCCGCCAGCTTCGCTGCTCTGGTCCAGGTAGCTCAGCTCATCGGTGCCCCACAAGGCATTGCAGCCGAGCCAGAGCAGCGCTGGCGCCAAACATGCAGCGCCAAGCCGACGTCGAGCGGTGGCTTGGGACCGAGCACTCATGGGCTCACCTCGCTCACTTTACCATGACTGCAGGCCGATGCTGGTCCTCGCCATGTTCAGTCCGGCTCTGGCCACGACCGCCGGGCCGACGGCTTCAAGGCTCACCTATTGGGCCAAGGCGATTTGCAAGCGACCCAGCAACTATCGCCTGGTGGGCTTTGGCTCTCCTCCCCGGTCTGGTAAGTTGCACCCCATGAACCGCTGGATGTACCGGGTCCGTTTCCTGCTCACTGGACTGCTGATCGCCGGGGCGCTGGTCGCCACCGCCGGTCGAGCTCAGGCACGGGGCAGCGTGCAGCTGCACACGCCGGTCGTGAAGGAGGACGACGGCAACTGGAAGCTCAGGTTCACCATCAACTATGGGTCGATCCCTCACATGGCCCACATCCCGGTCATCTTCAGCTTCAAGCCCACCGCTATCTACGAGCGCGCCTTGACCGACGCCTCGCCGAACAAGCCGATCAGGACCCGCAAGCCGATCGTCAATGGCATCGCGATCAACGTCTCCGATCAGATTGGCTTCGCCGACATGTCGGGCAAGCTGTTCAAGATCACCAAGTACAAGACCAAGCTGACCCGGCGGGCGGACTTCGAGGCCGGCGAGTACGATCTGACCATCAAGCTGGTGGGCGGCGGCATTTTGGGCCGGCGGATGCGCGTCAAGCTGCAAGGGGATAACAAGGCCATCGACCGGCGGGCGGTCGTCTTCACTGCCAAGGCGCCCAAGGAGAAGAAGCCGGAGAAGAAGAGCTGGGAGGAGCCGGAGAACGACGGCAAGCCCAGGGCGGTCGAAGACATGGGGCCCGATCTGTCCGAC
>JAUVCD010000472.1 GCA_030590865.1 Myxococcales bacterium
CACCAGAACCTGCCCGTCCTCTTGGCCGCTGCGAAAGGCCTGACCCAAGGCATCGTCGCCACCGCGGCGCATGAAGTCGTAGAAGGCCGCCTGAGGCTCTTCGAGCAACCGTACCGAAAGCCCCGCGCTACGGGCAGCCTCGACGGTGAGCTCTCGGGCCACCACATCAAAAGACGCCGGCACCGTCAGCACCACGTCCTGGTCGGCCAAAGGCTCGCCTGGGAAAGCGGCCTGCCAGGCCCGCTTGACGTGGCGCAACAACAGGCTGCTGGCCTCCACTGGGGAAATGCGGGGCGTGTCCTCGTCGTCCACGGCCGAGTCGGACAGACGCCAAGGCAGGATGGCCGCTCGCCGATCAACCGCCCCGTTGGACAGCCAGCTCTTGGCCGAGCTCACCATCCGGCTCGCAATCTCACCGCCCCGCGCGCGAGCCAGCTCGCCCGCAATCCATGGGCCCAGGCGCCAGTCCTGGTCGGTGGCCTCGTCCTGCAGCGGCGCGTAGAGGCTCGAGCTGAGCAGCCGACGTTCGGCAACCTGGCCCATCGCCACCAGCTGGGGCAGCGGCAACAGCTGCGGCTCGCCGTCGCCCTCAGGCTCACAATGGGCCACCACCGTGTGGGTGGTGCCCAAATCGATACCGACAATCCGCCTCGCCCGCGCCATCTCGCTCAATCCGTCTCGGCTGGTGTGCCTGCTGACCTCACGCTCAGCTCGACCTTCCAACGTTCGTCCTCGGACCGTGGCTCGGTAGGCACCGCCTCGAGCAACAAGGTGCCCACTTCAGTGATTCGGGCACCAAGCCCTACCGGGACCACGTCACCTTCGGCCCGTTGCTCTGCCGGTAGGGTGATCTCGATCGGCGGCAGCTCTTGAATCTCCCGCTCGTCGTAGCGCTCGAAGGTAGCACCCGCGATATCGCTGCGCCGCACTGACGATCCAAAGAACCGGAACCGAACGGGCTCACCCACCACCACCGCCAGCTGCTGAGGCGGAAGCTCAGCCCGCGTCCCCTCTTCCATCCCAAATGGGGCCACACACATCAGGCTGATGGGCGGCTCCATTCCCGGCACCGCCGGCATGGCGCTCTCGATACCCACGTAATAGGCCCGGGCCGTCCCCCCTCGAATGCGAATCCCGTGACCGGTACGGGTGCGGCCGTAGTAGGCCGCGCCGCGGGCGACCGCCATGTCCAGATCCCCTCCTGCCAAGGTGCGAGGCGAGCTGCCGCCATCCGCCTCGAGCCAACCGGTCAGCGTCGAGCAGAGCCGCTCCTGCAGCTGTTGGGATCTCATCACGCCGCCGTTGAACAACAGGCAGGTCGGTCGCAACATCTTCCCCTCCCCACCGGTGGCGCCTGCCTGCCGAGCAAGGAAGCTCGCCAGGTGCTTGGTGATGGCGGGATCAGAGGCGTAGGGCAGACCGATCTGAGTCAGTCCAGTCCGGGCGCGAACCGCTGGCCGTGCATCCCGATCCACCACTGGGAAGAAGCCCTCTAGGATGAGCTCGACCAGATCGTCCCGCACCACCTCGGTGCGCAGGCTCTTGCCGACCAGCTTGGAGCCCCGACGGGCCACCACGACCGGTACAGACTGACAATCGGCCTCACCGAGCAGCCGCTCCTTGGCCTGCCGGACGCCATGGGCCAGCGCAGTCAGCTGCCAGCGATCCAGGTCGTGCCCCTCGGCCGCCAGCCGCTGGCTGACCTGGTGGGCCAGTGCCAAGTCCATGTTGTCACCGCCCAACAAGATGTGATCGCCGACCGCGACCCGCACCAGCGCTAGCTCGCCGTCCGCTTGTTGCACCTCAATCGCCGAGAAATCACTGGTCCCGCCACCGATGTCGGCCACCAGCACCACGTCGCCAGGCTCGAGCTGGCTCCGCCACCGGTCGCCGCTCTGCTCGAGCCAAGCGTAGAGGGCGGCCTGGGGTTCCTCGAGCAGCGTCAGGTCGTCGATCCCGGCGGCCAAGGCCGCCTCTACCGTCAACTCTCGAGCCGCAGCATCGAAGGAAGCGGGCACAGTCAAGACCACGTCCTGCTCGGTCAGCGAGCCCCCCTCAGCCCCAAAACGTGCGTCGTAGGCCTCGATCAAGTGCTCCAGATAACGCCATGAGACCTCTACCGGCGAGATCGTCTCGACGTCTTCCGGAGCGCCTAGGGGCAACATCCCTGCACGGCGATCCGCGCTCGGATGGCAGAGCCAGCTCTTGGCGCTGGCGATAACCCGACCGGGCACCTCAGCCCCCCTATCCCGGGCGTACTCCCCTACGGACAGCTCACGCTCCGAGTCCCAGGGCAGCGGTTGGGGACGCTCACTCGCAGGCGGCAGATACAGGAATGACGGCAAGAGCGGCCGGTCCGCGACCTCGCGGGGCCCCACCAACTGGGTCACCATGACCACCTCGGTGGCGGCGTCATCGGCCTGCAGATCCACCCGAGCGAGGGCACAGTGAGTCGTGCCCAAGTCGATTCCGACCGCGTAGCGCGGCGCGCTCATAGCTCCACCTCCGCCGGAGCCACGATCGCCGGGTCGTGACCCTGAAGCGGCCTGGGCAGAGACAAGTCACCGGCCCGCCACCCCTGGTGCCGGAGCACGCCGCGATAGGGCGCCGATCCGGTCACCTTGCCGGTCAGCTTGATCTCCGAGGGGTCAAAACCCGAGGCCACCTCCACCTGGCTCTCCTCTTGCTCCAAGCGGATGGGCTCGAGCTTCATGTTGGAGCGAAGCGCCTTACGACAGCCCTCGTGGACCACTCGTGCCGCGGCGCCGACGTCGCTGTCGTCAAAATCGGCGATGTCTTGCTCCACGAAATCCACGAAACGGCCGTGGCGCTGCAGCAATCCCAGCAGCACCAAGGCCGAGGCCGGCTCGGGCTCGGCGGGCTCCTCGGCCAAGGGCTCATCAAGGGGCGCTGCGGCAGGCTCGTCAGCAAGCTCCGCGGTGCCTCGCTCCTGGTCGCCCTCACCAGCGGGCAAGGCCGGCTGACCTTGACGCAGCCGCCACAACTGGGCAGCAAGGGTGCCATCGAAGAGCACCAACAGCGGGCAGATCAGCGCTAGCCAGAATCTCGTCAACAGTGGAATCGTGAGGTCGGACACGACCAGACCATAGCGCGGCCGGACAGGGGTGTCGCAAGCGTCGCGCAGCCGATCGCGTGGTGCTAGGGTGCGCAGCAGCGTCCACAGCAGGCTTTGAGCTCATGTCTCTCGAGACTCGCAATTTCAGCATCGTCGCCCACATCGACCATGGCAAGTCGACGTTGGCCGATCGACTGATCCAGCAGACTGACCTGGTGGCGGACCGGGACTTCCGCCACCAAATCCTCGACAGCCTCGACATCGAGCGCGAACGGGGCATCACCATCAAGAGCCAGACGGCGAGCTTGCCCTACCAGGCCCAAGATGGTCGCAACATTCTGCTCAATCTGATCGACACCCCGGGTCACGTGGACTTTGCCTACGAAGTCTCGCGGGCCCTGGCCGCTTGCGAGGGCGTGCTGCTCTTGGTGGATGCGGCCCAAGGCGTTCAGGCCCAGACGGTGGCCAATCTCTATCTGGCCATGGAGCACGACTTGGAGATCCTCCCGGTGATCAACAAGATCGATCTTCGCTCTGCCGACATCGATCGGGCGCGCGAGCAGATTGAAAGCGAGCTGGGCCTGGACGGCAGCACCGCAGTGCTGGTCTCGGCCAAGACCGGTGCCGGCATCGCCGAGCTGCAAGAGGCCATCGTGGAGCACATTCCAGCACCTGCGGGGCATCTGGACCGAGCCTTCAAAGCGCTGATCTTCGACGCCCACTACGATTCGTTCCGAGGCGCAGTGGCCAGCTGCCGAGTGTTCGACGGCTCGGTGGCGCCCGGCGACACCATCAAGCTGATGAGCAACTTCCAGACCTATCGGGTGGAGGAAGTCGGCACCTTCCAGATCAAGCGGGTGCCCTGTGAGCGGCTCGAGGCGGGCGCTGTCGGCTACGTGATTGCCGGCATCAAGACCGTCGCCGACACCCGCGTCGGCGATACTATGACCCACAAGGACCGGCCGGCGGCCGTTCCTTTGAGCGGCTTCCGCGAATCCAAACCGGTCGTCTTCTCGTCCCTCTATCCAGTAGCCTCTGACGACTACCCAGGCCTGTCAGATGCGCTCGACAAATACGTCTTGAACGACGCTGCGCTGGTCTTCACCAAGGACTCGTCAGCGGCGCTCGGCCAAGGGTTCCGCGCTGGGTTTCTCGGCCTCCTGCACCTAGAGATCGTTCAGGAACGGCTGGAACGGGAGTTCGGCCAGTCGTTGATCCTCACCGCGCCAAGCGTCGAGTACCACTTCCATCTCCAAGACGGCTCGGTGATGTCGATGGACAACCCGGCGTACTACCCCGACCCGGTGAGCATCACGCGGTCCGAAGAGCCCTACATTCGCGCGTCGATCATGGTGCCCGAGCGCCACATGGGCGCGGTGATGAAGCTCTGCCTATTGCGCCGGGGCGTTAATTCGGACGTCCAATACCCAGGACCGGGGCGGCTCGAAATTCGCTTCGATTTGCCACTCGCCGAGGTCATTTTCGACTTCTACGATCGCCTGAAGAGCATCACCCAGGGCTACGGATCGCTGGACTACGAGATGCTGGACTACCGGGCCGGCGATCTGGTCAAGCTCGACATCTTGGTCAACAGCGAACGGGTCGATGCCCTGTCCATGGTGGTGCACCGCGACCGCGCTAGGGCGCGGGCGGTCCATGCCTGTGAGCAACTCAAAGAGGTCATTCCCAAGCAGATGTTCCGGATCCCGATCCAAGGCGCGATCGGCGGCAAGATCATCGCCCGCGAGACCATCACGGCCTTCCGAAAAGACGTCACCGCCAAGTGCTACGGCGGCGACATCTCGCGAAAGCGCAAGCTGCTCGAGAAGCAAAAAGCCGGCAAGAAGCGCATGAAGATGGTGGGCAGCGTCGCCATCCCCCAGGCCGCCTTCATCGCCGTGCTGAAGACCAGCCGGGACTGAATGAGCAGCCCGCCTGGCCTCTACGTGCACGTGCCCTTCTGCCGCACCAAGTGTCCCTACTGCGGATTTTTCTCCACCACCGACCAGGGCGGCATCGCCAGCTGGCTCGAGGCCGTCGCGCTGGAGACACGCGCCCAGGCCGAGGTGCTCACTGGCTTCGACACCCTGTACCTCGGGGGGGGCTCGCCGAGCAGCTTGTCCAGCGGCACGCTGCTAGCGCTGCTGTCCGTCTTACGGGACACCTTGATCTTCGCGGACCAGGTGGAGGCGACCATCGAGGTGAACCCTGGAGATCTCGGCCCAGAGCGCGCAGCCTGGCTCAGAAGTCTGGAGCTGAATCGCGTCAGCGTGGGCGTCCAGTCGTTCTTCGACGATGAGCTTGCCTTGATCGGACGGCGCCACGACGCGCAGCTCGCCCGGGCGGCGATCGAGGATCTGCGCGCCGCTGGCTTCGCCGACCTGGGTATCGACCTGATAGCCGGCTTGCCAGGCCAGAGCTGGTCCAAGCGCCTCGCCTCGGTGGAGCGGGCTCTGGAGCTCGAACCCGACCACCTCTCCTGTTACGACCTGACCTTGGAAGCCGGGACACCGCTGGCGGCGGCGGTGCAGCGTGGCGAGCTATCGCTGCCTGATGACGACACCCTGGCGCGGGGCGCCGAAGCGGTCGCCGAGCTGCTCTTCCGGCGGGGCTACGAGCACTACGAGGTATCCAACTACGCCCGTCGCAAGGCCCACCGCAGTCGCCACAACCAGAAGTATTGGCGCCATGTGCCCTATCTGGGACTTGGCCCGTCTGCTCATTCCTTCGACGGCGCAGACCGGTGGTGGAACGCCGCTTCGGTGGCCACCTATGGTGACCGCTTGGGACGGGGCGCCTCACCGATTCAGGAGCGCGAGACCCTGAGCGATGAGCAGCTACGGATCGAGCGTCTGGGGCTGGGGTTTCGCACCTTGGACGGGGTGGCACTGGCTGACCTCGAACCGGCGGATCGCTCATCCACCTTGCTCAACCAGCTGGTTGAGCAAGGACTGGTGACGATCGACGACGGCCGCGTGAAGCCCACCCGAGATGGCCTCCGGGTGGCCGACGGGCTCGCCCGCGCTTTTCTCTGATCGACCGCGGCCTCTGGGCGGCCGCGTGAAATCGCGTTATCCATAGGTGGCTCGCAGGTGCCCGCGGCGCCTGCCCTGGGGTCCCCTTGGCGCTTCTCGGCATTGATTTCGGCACCGCCCACATCCGGGTCGTGGTCGTCCCACCGGACGGTGAGCCGCAGGCATCCGAAGTGGTCGTGGCCCCTGCCCTGGTCGCCTTTGGCAAGGAAGGTATCACCGCCGGCGATCCGGCGGTGATGCTGGCGGGCAATCGCAAAGACGTCACCGTCTGCGGCATCAAGCGCCTACTGGGTCGTGACCTCGCCGATCGAATCGTGACGCTGGCGTCGGAGCGTGGCGGTTTCCGAGCTCAGGCCGCAGACGAAGATCTGGTGCTTCACTCCGATGGCGACGGGCCCATGGCAGGCTCGACGATGACGCTGATCGATGCCGCCGCGGAGCTCCTCCGCCACGGGGCCGAGCTAGCCACGGGCAAGCGCAGCAAACACGAGGCAGTCATCGCCGTGCCGAGCTGGTTTTGCGCAACCCAGCGGCGAGTGCTCAGCAAGGCAGCGAAGGCCGCCCACATTGGCGTCCTGCGTCTCACCCGCGACACGGTGGCTACGGCGATGTGGCTCGCCATCGCCCATGGTGAGCGGGGCAAGCTCGCGCTGGTCGATGTGGGAGCCGGCGGGATGAGCGCCGCGCTGATCACAGCGGAGGATCGGACGCTGCGGGTCGCCGTGAGCCAAGGTGATGGGAGCCTGGGCGGCGACGACGTGGACGCTGATCTCGTCGCGGCGGCCGCCGAGGACGGCGACCTCCAGAGCTGGGAACAGCGCCGCCAGGCCTGTGAGGCCATCAAACGTGACCTGGCCGCGCAGCAGAGCGCAGAGCGCCAGCTGTCCCTCGCCGGAACAACCACCACCATTTCGCTGGAGCGTTGGGAGCTCGATCTGCTGCTGAGTGGCCTGAGCTCAGTGGTTCACGACCGGTGCCGGCAGGTATTCGACGAGGCGGGCTGGCGCCCGGCCGACCTGGACAAAGTGTTCGCCTGCGGCGGCATGAGCCTGCTGCCGACGATCGCCAAACAGCTCGAGTCCTCGCTGGGTCACAAGCTCGACCGAGCCCCCGAAGGGTTGAACGTCGTGGCCCTGGGCGCTGCGCTCCAGGCAGCCGTGGCCACCTTGCAGGCCGAAGGTCTCGAGATCATCGACGGCGAGAAACCGCCCCCCCAAGCCCGCAGCAGCCCAGAGCGATCGACCAGACGGGGTGGTGCCCAGTCTGGATCGGTGACCACGACCCGCAAGAAGCCCCAGCGCTTCCGCCCCAAGGTAGCCCGTAGCCGGCGCAACCCGAGCCTCCGTCCCCAGGGGTCACAGCGACCGCCGGCGGCGTCCACCAGACCTTCACAGGCGCCC
>JAUVCD010000242.1 GCA_030590865.1 Myxococcales bacterium
CCGCCGGCGGCTCCCGGCGTTGCGCCGAGCGATGAGCCCGGCACCAGCACGACGCCTTCGGCGACCAGCTCGAGCCCGCCGTCGATCAGCTCGAGCCCCTCGTCCGATAGCCTGCCCCCAAATGACTCGGCGCCCCTGTCGGCCAGCAGTGCACCACCGGACGACGCTTCGCCGGCGCCGCCCCAAACGCTGCGTTCGGGAGAACGTATCGCCCATGGGGACAGCGGCCCCGCGGCGCGCCCCGTAGCCAGTCAGCGTCCTCCCGTGGCTACCCAGCAAGGGAGCTCCGCTCCGCCGACAGCGGGGAGCACCCGCCCCCCACCCAGGGGCTCAGCGACCATCGCCATGACTCGTCCGACCTCAGGACAGATCGTGGCCCCGCTGACTGCGACCGAGCTGCTGGGGATGGCGATCTCGCGCCCCCTGACCCAGGACGACCTGGACCCCATCTACCTCCCAGTGCTCTTCACCCGAGTGCTGGCGCGGCGGGACACCCAGGGCATGCTCGAAATCACGGCACCGAGCTACGAGCTTCAGTTCGACCTGAGCGGCGGCAACGCCGCGCTGACCAAAGCCGAACACGCCAAGCTCGAACGAGCCTTCGATCTTCCCCGAGCGGATTGGAAGCTATCGGGCACCTGCGACCTGAGCCGAGACAGCGAGTTCTATCCGCTCGCTCGCGTGGCACTCACCGGCTTGCGGCGCACGATCCGGACCCTCCGGGCCGACGAGCTCAAGGACGCCTTCGGCGAGCGGCTCGACCTGGCGCCCCAGATCCGCGCGGATCGGTTGGCCCTCCCCAAGCGCCTCGGTCTTGGACGCCGGGAGCTCCGTTTCGTCGACCAGTACTTGGACGGCAGTATGAGTGCCAAGACCGCCGCCGACAGCGGTGGCCTTGGAGCTTCGTCGGTCCTGCAGCTGCTCGCACTGCTCGATCTCTACAACGTGCTCGACTGGGATGTGGTGGTCGCCGCCGAGCAGGATGCGGCACATCCCAAAGGGCTCGCCACAACCGCCGCGAAGCTGAAGCGAGCGAACCACTTCGAGGTGCTCCAAGTTCACTGGAGCGCCTCGGAACGGGATCTGGAAACGAGCTTCGAGAGGCGCCTCGCCGAATTTGCGGCAGACAGCCTGGACGGCAAGCAAACCCCGGATGTTTGCGCTGAGATTCGGTCCCGGATCGAGCAAGCCTACGATGTGCTCCGAGACCCAGCGCGCCGGGTCGCCTATCGCAACGAGGTCTACGATAGCGTGGATTTCGAGGCCGCCCGCGATCTGGCGGCGACCCGCAGCGCGGCTCTAGCCATGCGTGGCGACGCCATCGAGGCGCGAAAGGATGAGCTGGCCGCAGCCGAGCTGGCACGAAGCATCCGCCCGAAAGGACCTAAGCGCCCCAGCGCAACGACCCCGAGAAGCGAGCCGGAAGGGAACGACGAGGACGGATAGACGGTCTGACGACGAGTCGGCGGAGCGTTCTTCGGTGCCCCGGCCGGCCGGCTGGTTGGCCGAGCGGTTGTGCACCCGATGGCCGAGAGGCTAATCTGAAGGACGCCACATGGCTAAGCCACGCCGGAAAGGATCGCCTCCCGACGCGGACAGCGGCACTGGGCCCGCTGCTGACCGCGGCAGGACTCGTGACGACAAAGGGGGCTCTCACTACGGCACTGGCGACATCATCGCGTCCAAGTACAAGCTCTGCGAAGGGATCAGGCGCGGCGGTATCGGCGAAGTGTGGGAGGCCCACAACCAGACGCTCGATCTGCAGGTGGCCATCAAGCTCATCCGTCGCGAGCGTGCCACGCCCGAGTCAGCACGACGGCTGTTGCAAGAGGCGCGAGTCGTCGCCCGGCTGGGTCACCCTTCGATTGTACGAGTCTTCGACTTCGGCCACACCGAGCACGGCGACCCCTTCTTGGTGATGGAACTGCTCCACGGCGAGCCGCTCGATGAGGTGCTCAGTCGCCGCCAGCGCCTCCCTCCCCTGAATGCGGTCCAGCTGCTGCTACCGATCGCGAGCGCGGTGGCCGCTGCTCATGCCAAGGGGATCATTCACCGAGACATCAAACCCGACAACATCATCCTGGTCAGCGAGGATTCAGGTGCCATCGTTCCCAAGCTGCTCGACTTCGGGATCGCCAAGCTGAAGGAAGAACGGCGCGCGCCGCGGATTACGCAGGAAGGCGCAGTGCTCGGCAGCCCTGCCTACATGTCCCCAGAGCAGGCCATTGGCGACAGCACCGTCGACGCCCGGTCCGACATCTGGGGACTCTGCGTCGTGCTCTACGAAGCCATCGTGGGCCACGCGCCATTTGAAGCCGCCAACTACCGCGCGCTGGTCCACAGCATCCTGACGGCGGAGCCCGAGCCGCTGCCGGACATGGGCGGAGGCAACAGGGGCCTATGGACCATCATCGAGCGGGGGCTCGCCAAGGACAAAGGGGCGCGCTGGACAACGATGCGGGAGCTCGGACGGGAGCTGACTCGCTGGGCCATCGAGCAAGGGGCTGACAGCGATGTCGCGGGCACCTCCTTGGCCATGCAATGGCTGGGTGAGAGCATCCCGCCGGCGCCGCTGCCGTCCGATTCTGCACGCTTGGTGCTGACGCCAGCCGAATTGGCCGCCCCGGGACAGCTGCTGATCCACGAGCTCAGCGAGTCGACAGACGCTGGCGACCAGCAGGATGGCAAGGCCCGAGTGCGCAAAATCACAGCTCTCGGTGCCACCACCTTGGCGGTCGTCGGGCTTGTCGGGGTCCTGGCGACCTCCGGCGACGAGACCCAGGGCCCATCTTCTGAGGACGCCACAGCTGCCCCTCGCGCCGAGCAAGCACCTGTGGCCGCCGCGCCGGTGCCCTCGGCGCCCCCCCCCACCGACGCTTCGACCATGGCCGCAACCAGCTCGTCCGCTCGATTTTCAGCACCAGCATCAGCGCCAACCACGGTGGCTCGACCCACGATGCGCCCCAAAAAGGCGACGGCCACCGCCAAGCCTCGGGCCAGTGCACGACCGCCTGGCGACCAGCAGCCCGTCAATCCTCCCCCGCAAGACAAGGGAATGCCGGTACCATCACTCCCGGATTTCTAGCCATGAGAGCCCAGCTGCCCACGTCTCTGCTCGCCGTTGCTGCCCTCGCAGCGCTAACCATGGCCTTCGGCGCCTGCAGTGTCGTCGTGGACAATGCTCTGTCCGACAAATCCGTTGGTTCCGCCGGCGCTGGCGGACAGGGGGGGACGACCTCGACGGGCGGGGGAGGCACCGACCCGGGCGTCGGAATCAGCTGTGGGCCCCAGCTGCTCTGCGTCAACGGACAACACTGTTGCGTGGGCGTGGGCGACCCGAGCGCTGTGCACTGCGCCGATAACTGCCCAGCTGACGACGTCCCCATCTACTGCGCCAGTGCCGACGACTGCCCGGAGACCGAAGTGTGCTGCGCTCAATACTCGATTGGCCCAGTGCCCCAACTTCAGAACGTCGCCTGCGTGGTCACCTGTAGCCCCCTCGAGGGCGGCTTCCTCGTGTGCACCGGTCACCCGAACATGTGCGCCTCACCCATGAGCTGCAAGGCGTCAGTCCAGTTGCCTGCGGATACCTTGATCTGCAATCTGTGATTTGCGCTCCGTAACTTGCGCTCGGCAATTCGCTCTCTGTGATTCTCGATGGGTGACTCGGTTGCCGGGGCGCAATCGCAAGAGCGGCCGGGCCGCTCGCAGACCTGCTATTGTCTCGCTTAGGATCATGAGCCGCCTGCTTTTTTGCGTCGCCCTGCTGCTGCTGGCCCTCGTGCCCCGGCCAGCGGCGGCCCAGAGCGCCGCGGATGTGGCCGCGGCGCGGGAGCTGTTCATCGAAGGCGCCGCGCTGGCCAAGACGGGACGCTGGAACGAGGCTCGGGATCGCTACCAGCGCTCGTTGGCGCTCAAACGCGCCGCCATCACCCTGTACAGCCTCGGGGTGGCCCAAATGAGCACCGGGGCCCTGGTAGAAGCCCTGGAGAGCTTTCGGGCCTTTGTCCGCGAGCCAGACAGCAGCACCAGCGCGCTTTATCGGGGGCCGGCCACCGACGCCATCACTGAGCTCGAGCAGCGGGTCGGGCGACTCACCATCGTGATCGCCCCGGCTGAAATCGGTGGCCTCGAGGTGTGGCTCGATGGCGAAGCGGTCCCGGGTGCTGCGCTCGGTCGCCCGCGGCTCGTCAACCCAGGCCCCCACACTCTGTCGGCAATCGCCCCAGGCTACCTTAGGCAAGCCTCAGAGCTGACCATGCCCGAAGGAGGCTCCCAGCAGCTGGCCATCACCTTGGCGCCGGCCCCTTCGGAACCCTCACCATTGCTGGACGAGCACGAGCCTCCAGACCCGGGTGCCGCCGATCCTGGTGGATTTCCAGTGCTACCGGTCGTGTTGCTGGGAGGCGGCGCCGCCCTGGTCACCGTGGCCATCGGCGTTGGTGTGGCTGGCTTGACCCAGGCTCAGGATGCGCCGTCCAGCGAGGGGGACGAGGCCGACGATGCACGCACCAAGGCCATCGTTGCGGACGTCCTCGGTGGCGGTGGCATCGTTACCGCCGGCGTCGGCTTGGTTCTGCTCCTGATCCACGGCAACGACGCGACGCCCGCGCCGGGCGCCGTCGGACTGTGGACTGCAGGCTCCGTGGCTGGCCTAGAGGTCTCATTTTAGCGCCAACCGACCTGGGGCACGGAGATACCAGACCCCAAGTGCAACCTGGAGCTTGCCCGCCGCCATCACCTTTCCTAGCCTAGGGGCGATGGCAGAGAAGACCAGAATCATCAACTGCCCGGCTTGTGGCGCGAAGAACGCGAGCAACGCGCGCCGCTGCGGCTCCTGCGGCGCCGGCATCGAGGAGCTCAAGCCCATTGTCGACGAGCAGCGGGAACGGGAACGCCGCTATCAACAAGAAGGCTTCAGCCTGATGTGGGCGGCCATCGCCCTCGGGGTCCAGAGCGTGCTCACCGCGGCGCTCATCGTGGCGCTGCCCCAGGCGGTGGCGGCGCTCGACTTCGAAGGCTATGCCGGCATGACGCTGACCATCCCCGTCTGGTTCGTCGGCGGCACCTTGGTAGGGCTGATTTCGCCAGGCAAGACCTTCGTCGAGCCCGTGGTGGCAGCCTTGATCGTCGCCATGCCGACGGTCTTCTACCTTTACAGCGGCTTTTTCGGCATGCTGGGCCCAGGCCAAACGGTGCGCACCATGCCGCTGTTCATGTACATCATCATGGCGCTCATTGGCGTGATGTTCACTCTCGTCGGCTCCTACGTCGGCGAGCGGATCCAGATGGGGCCTGCCCCAGAGCCGGCTAGCTAGGTGACCGCTGGGAGCATCAGACCGCCCAGCGCGAGGCTGTGGTTGGCCATGCTTGTGCTGATCCCGTGCTCGGCAGCCTGCGGACCGTCTGAAGAGAAACGGGAAGCTCAGGCCGTGCAAGCGGCCATCAACCGGGTTCGCAAGGCCGATCACCCCGGCCGGGCACCGGTGCTCGTCGAGCTGGAGCAGCTCACCGCCAAAGGCCTTCAGGCCGAGCAAGCTCGGGCCGCCTGCGCGATCGCCTTTCGGGCCCTAGAGGACGCGGAGACACTGACGGCCAAGGTCGAGAAGGAGGTTGCCGCCCACAGCTCGGCCGGAATCGCCCCCCCCGCTGACCTACTAACGCGCCTCGAGGAGGCACAAAAGCTGCTCGATGGCTCGGAAGCCAAGATGCCCGCCTGTCAGCAGGCGGTGAAAGCTCTCCAACAGCTGCTGCGCTAGCGGCCTGCCCTGCCGAGCTGTGCTAGAAGGGCCTACGGCCCATGTTCGATACCATTACCAAAGGGTTCCGGCAGGCCCGGAATCGCCTGGCAGGGCTCACTGAGCTCACCGACAAGAACATCGACGCGGCGCTCCGCGAAGTGCGCCTGAGCCTACTCGAGGCAGACGTCGAGCTGGGGGTGGCCAAGACCTTCTTGGCCCGTATCAAGAGCAAGGCCGTAGGCCAGACCCTCGAGAGCCGAGTCCAGCACGACGGCATGCAGCACCAGGTGGGCGCCGGCGAGCAGTTCATCAAGATCTGCCACGACGAGCTCGTCGCCCTGATGGAAAACGACGCAGCCCCGATCCTCTGGGCTGACAGCGGTCCCACCAAGATCTTGCTGGTTGGGCTGCAAGGCTCGGGCAAGACGACGACCTGCGCCAAACTGGCCCTCTTGCTTGCTCGGGAAGAGGACCGAAAACCCATGTTGGTGGCCGCCGACATGCAGCGCCCCGCCGCGGTCGAGCAGCTGCAGGTTCTGGGCAAGCAGATCGACATACCGGTGTTCAACATCGCTGGCGAGACGCCGGTCTCCATCTGCCAGGCCGCTGAGGCCGCCGCGAAGAAGCAGGGCTGCGACGTCATCATCTACGACACCGCCGGCCGGCTCTCCATCGACGAGCAGCTGATGGCTGAGCTCGGAGCCATCAAGAGCTCGGTGACCCCGGACAACATCTATCTGGTCGTCGACGCCATGATCGGTCAGGACGCCGTCCAGACCGCCAAGAACTTCAACGAAGAGTTGGAGATCACCGGCGTCATCCTGACCAAGCTCGATGGCGACGCCCGTGGCGGCGCAGCCTTGAGTGTCAAAGAGGTCACCCAAGCGCCGGTGGTGTTCTGTGGCGTCGGGGAGACCATGGACACCTTCGAGGAGTTCCGTGCGCCAGGCATGGCCAGCCGCATCCTGGGCATGGGCGACGTCGTCGGCTTGATGCAAGATTTCGAGAAGGTCGTCGACGAGAAAAAGGCTGAGGAAGACGCCGCGCGTCTGCTCCAGGGCCAGTTCACCCTCGACGACTTCCTCGAGCAGATTTCGATGATCCAGCAGATGGGATCGTTGAAGGACCTGGTCGACAAGCTCCCGCTGGGCGGCATGTTCCCCGGCGGCCTTCCCGATGGCGTCAACCTGGACGACAACGAGTTGGTGCGCATCCGGGCCATCATCCAGTCGATGACCGGCTACGAGAAAGAGGATCCCTATGTGCTCGTCCGTGAGCCAGGCCGCGTCGGCCGAGTAGCGAAAGGCTCAGGCACCGAGGACAAGCAGGTCGAGACCGTCATCCAACAGTTTCTGTTCATGAAGCAGATGATGGGCGGCCTCGGGCAAGATCTGGGCATGCTCGGCAAGATCCCGGGAATGAAGGGCGTAGCCAGCATGCGTAAGCTGCGCAAGATGATGAAGAAGGGCGGAATGCCCGGGATGCCTGGAATGCCCGGGATGCCTGGAATGCCCGGGATGCCTGGAATGCCCGGAATGCCTGGAATGCCCGGGATGCCTGGAATGCCCGGGATGCCCGGGATGCCCGGGATGGGTATGCCAGGAATGGGCATGCCCGGAATGGGCGGCGACGACGACGGCGGCCACAATCTGACCAAGAAGAAGCCGCAAACCCCTGCGGAGCGTAACGCCCGAAAGGCGGCCCGAAAACGCCAGCGAGGCGCCCGCAAAAAGGGCCGTCGCTGACCCCAAGCCCATCGGCACCCGTGACGCCGCCGCTCCCTTGCCTGCTCACCGTCGCCGCGGCCTTGTGGTGCGCCGCGGCCATGACGGGCTGCATCGGCGACCCTCCAGAGGCCGAGCTGAGCGCGTCGCAGCGCAAGATCATCGAGCGACGAGTAGTCGCCCAAGCGCCTAGCGACATGGTTGGGGCGAGCGCTCGCTTCGCCGATCGGCTCGAGCTGGTGGGCTACCGCCTATCGCCGGCAACTCCAACCTACAAGCCGGGCAGCAAGGTCGAGCTCACCTTGGTGTGGAAAGTCGACGCACCTCTCGCCAGCGGTTGGCTCGCCTTCACCCACCTGGTGGACGAGCGCGGACGGATGCTGGCCAATCTGGACAGCCACGGCCCGCTCAGGGCCATGCGGGGAGTGACCGGCGTCCCCTTTCCGCCGTCCAAATGGACCGCGGGCAAGCACATCCTGGACTCGGTCAACATCACGATTCCCGTCGATGCACCACCAAGGACCGCCATCGCAGTGGGGTTCTACCGCGGCCGCCAGCGCGCTCCGGTGGTCGGCAAGAGCTTGGATGGCGAGCAGCGGGCCGCGCTGATCAAGCTGCCGGTGCGCGGGGCCCAGGCGGCAGCTCAGAAAGGCACAGCAGTGCCGAGCATCGACGTTCCTCGGCTAGCCTCGGGGGTGACGATCACCATCGACGGCCTGCTCGACGAGCCGGCCTGGTCGGCGGCCACGGTGGCCGGCCCCTTCGTCAGCCCGGCCACCGGAAAGCCTGCGCCTCGTGGCCCCGTCCAGGGAAGCGCCAAGCTCCTCTACGACGACACGAATCTCTACGTGGCCTTCGAGGTCGAGGACCACAAGCTCCGCGGCGGTTTCGCCGTTGACGCCACCGATCCCCACCTATGGACCCGCGACACCGTCGAAATCATGGTCGACCCGGACGGAGACGGCGACAACCGGGACTACTACGAAATCCAGATCAGCCCTCAGAACCTGGTCTTCGACTCCCAATTCGACCGCTACAACCAGCCGCGGGGTGGACCCAATGGCCCCTTCGGTCACCAGCAATGGTCGGCCAAGCTCGACAGCGCTGTGACGCTGAGGGGCAGCCTCGACGACGACTCGGACGACGACCAAGGCTATTGTGTCGAGGCGCAAATCCCGTGGACGTCTTTCCACAAAGCGCGGCGCAGCCCACCGAGAGCCGGCGACAGCTGGCGCCTCAACTTCTACGCCATGGTGAACAACGGCGGCGTGGCCTGGTCCCCGATTCTGGGCAAGGGAAACTTCCACCGCGCCTCTCGCTTTGGCCGGGTGCGCTGGACCGCCAGGTCCGTCCCCTAGCAGCGTCCCCTAGCGGGCCAGCCAAGCAGCCGGCCATCGGCTAGACTTTGCCCATGGCACGCGCTCCCAACCTCCCAACCCTATCGGCCGCGCTGTTCATCGCCCTCTGCGGCTGCAGCGAGTCCGCTGGACAGGACCCCACCGGCCCAGGCGGGTCCAGTGGCGCCCTCTGCGGCAACCACGAGATCGATGCCCCAGAAGAGTGCGACGACGGGTCGGCCAACAGCGATGCGACTGCAGACGCCTGCCGAAGCGACTGCCAGCTCGCCCACTGCGGCGACGGCACCCGGGACAGCGACGAGCAGTGCGACCACGGCGCGAGCAACAGCGACAGCACGCCAGGGGCCTGCCGAGAGGACTGCGGCGGCTATTCCGAAGGAGGCCGACCACCCATCGACACGGTGTTGCCGCCCTATTTCGGCTTTGGCGTTTCTTCCTTCGGTGCGGTGCTCGACTGGCCCGGGCAGGTCAAAGCGTCTCACGGGATCCAGTGGAACTTCCTGTACTGGTACCAGCTGACAGGCGGCAGCCAGTCGTTCCTCGAAGCGAAGCTCCTGCGGGCCGATGATCTGGGTACCATCCCGGTCGTCACCCACTACCAACTCTTGGAGCGAGGTACCGAGGCGGGCTACACCGGCGACGAGGAGTGGGACATCGTGATCCAGGCCGTGCAGGACGGTGCGGTCATGGGTGACTACTACGACAACGTCCAATGGATCATGGAAAGCTGCGCGGCCTTCGGCAAGCCGGTGATCTTCCAGACCGAGCCGGACAGCACCACCTGGCTGCGCCAGTTTCACACCAATGAGAGCAACGACGCCAGCCAAGGCTACGTGGCCGTCGCCGCCTCCGGGCACCCCGATCTCGCCGATCTACCGGACACTATCGCAGGCTACGCCCAGGCATTGGTCCGGCTCCGGGACAACTACGCTCCGGACAACGTCTACCTGGGCCTATGCCTATTCGACAACGCCAACGGCTACGACCCAGAGCGCAGCGTCCAATTCATCGAGAGCCTCAACTCCCAATGGGACATCCTCTTCACGCACCACGTGGTGAAGTACTCGACCAAGGATGACGGCTGGTGGGACGCTTTCAGCCAAACGGATCATGAGCGCTTCTTGACCTGGCTCGACACCATTACGACCGCAACGGGTCTCAAGTACATCCATTGGCAGGCCGTCATCGGCGCCATGGACTACGGCCTCATGCCCGACTACCCAACCCAGGAGCGGATATCAGCGCTAGTCGGCGCCGGCTCGGCAGCGTGCCTGATGGACCTATACTCCCTCGACGGACCGCCTCACAGTCAACCCTGGCACGGCTTCACCAGCTCCCCTCCAGTCGACCATCCTGCCTACAACTCGCTGGACAAGCTAGCCGAGCGCCTCGAGCGCTACTATCAAGCACCCATCTCTCTCAGCGGTGGCAACTGAGCCCCGGCCCGGTTTCCCCACTCCCTGTTGCGCCAGTTATGGGTGTCCGGCGCGGAGCGCTGCCGGCGCCTTCGGCCATTTTGACTACTCGGGCCAGGAGCCGATGAAGACGTTGCCGTGGCCATCCATGTCCGGCGGCGGGCTCGCGCTGGTCGCGATGACCAAGTCGTCGACGAACACATGGTTGTTCGGCGGGGTCTCGTTGTTCCAATAGGTAAACAGGTAGAAGCTGTTGATGGTGCCCTGATCTTCGGTGATGGTAGGCACATCGGTGCGGTCGAAGATCAGCTCCTGATTACGCCAAATCCGAACTCGCCCAGCGCCACCGCTGTCCACCGGCACGTCGTCGATGAACAGGTACATCTCATAGCGCTCCCAGGTGTCCCGCGGCAGGCTCGGCCCGTCGTAGACCTCCCAGACGTCGTGGACCTCCTTGATGGTGCGAAGCACCGAGGTCGTGCTGTCGGCGTTATCGACATAGAGGTCGTTGTAGCCACCGTTTTCGCCGCTACCGGTGCGGTTGTGAAGCCGCAAGAACTTCATCCACGGTGAGGCGGAGAACTGGAAGCTCGCAGGCCAGTAGATCCAGAGCTTGACCCAGATCTCCGATCCTTTGGGCAGCCCGGGGTTGATGGGGATGATCCCGCCCCACTGCCCGAATCCCCCATTGTCGCCTTGCAGGATCTCCATGCGAGCGGACTGCTGTCCCCGATAGGCCTGCTCGGTGCTCGCCTCGGTGCGGCCAGCAGCATCAAAAGGATCGAAGCCCGACAGCGACTCTCCGTCGGGGTAGCTCTCGAAGTCGTCGAAAAAGTAGGGCTCGAAGTCCACCGCGCCACCGGCCCCAGAGCCACCGATAGCCCCACTGCCGCCAGCCCCGCCACCGCCCGCGATTCCGCCGGTGCCACCATCCGCAGCACCCTGTCCACCAGCGCCGCCGGTGCCGCCGGTGACCGTGTCTGAATCGCTGCAGGCCCACCCCCAGAGGGCGATGGCGGCCGCCAACCAACCGATGGCACGTCTCATGAAAGCTCCTCTCCTCATGCAACCTGGAATGCTACCTGATGGCATCCGTCCGGTCAGCGTTCATCGTCACGGGAGCCGGCTCGACGGCCATGGCGACCCAACCGTGGCGCGCCATTGCGACTTCCGGCCCTGTTCAGGGCTTCAACCTCAGCGCCTCCTCGGCATCCTGTTACGATGCCGTTGACTATGATCGTCCACTCACACGTCTGCCTCGTGATCGTCACCACCGCCTGCAGCCTGGTGGCCTGCGAGCCCAACAGTCCAAGGGCTCAACCACCAAACCCCTCCGCCCAGCCTCGGCCGTCCGCCGCAGAGACCGATCCCCAACCTGCACCCTCGGTGAGCGCCGTAGCCTCCGCTTCCTCAGCCACCTGTGAAGCGCTGCGCAAGCGCTTCGGCGAACGGCTCGCTGCCGCATCCAATGCTTGCAAGACCGCCGCCGACTGCACCTGCTCACCAGGGGGCATCGACCCGGCAGGCTGCGGCCAGGTGGTCGACCGCGAGACCGCCAAAGAACTGTACTCGTTGTACAACCAGTTCCGCACGGACTGCGGCCTCGATCGACACTGCGCGCCCCGGCGCTGTCGGGTCAAATGCACCAACAGCTATTGTCGTGAGGACCACGATGCGATGGACCACCACCCACAGCCACTAACGCCGCTGCCGCCCTCGCAGCGCTAGTCAGTAACGACCGGCGCGCCATCGGGACTAGGATGGGGTACTCGGGGGCCCAGCGTCCCGGGTAGGGGAAATCATGACGGCGAAATCTCGATTGGGCGCGACAGCCCCGTTCGACGACCGGCAACGGCCTGAAGTGGCGCAGTATCGCGAAGAGCTGTTGGACCGTATCTTCATCCCCTTCGCATTGTTCGCCATCGTGGCGCTGGCCTTCGGCGCGTGGCGCGCCATCCAAGATGGTCAGTGGGAATTCGCGGGAGTCTACTTGGGTTTCTACACCCTCAGTATGCTCGGCGCCCTCGGGCTCAAACACCTGACGATGAAGACCCGAGCCAACCTCTTCCTCATCGGGCTCTTGGTGATCGCCATCGCTGGGCTGTTGCGTCTGGGCATCGGTGGCGTCGGCACACTGGTGCTGGTCGCTTGGTGCGGCCTCACGGGGATCTTGCGGGGCGTGAGGGCGAGCTTGTTGGCCGTGGGATTAGCCCTCGTGGTGATCGCAGTAGTCGGCACAGCCATGGTCCAAGGGGTCATCGTGCTGCCGCCGG
>JAUVCD010000226.1 GCA_030590865.1 Myxococcales bacterium
GCCGGGCCATCGAAGTGGACGCAGAGGGCACCGAGCCAGCCTCGCTCCTGATGCGCAACACCTTGGTCGAGCGGAGCCAAGAGTTTGGGGTGGTCGTCATCGGCGGTACGGCCACCATCGAGCACAGCCACCTGCGCGAGATCAGCGCGAACGCCGTGACCGGACAATTCGGCGATGCAGTCGGTGTCACATACGACCCCTGGACACAAACCGCCTCGACCCTGACCATGACCGGTACGCGAGTGGATGATGCGGCGCGAGCTGGGCTCGCCAATTGGAGCGCTACCGTAATGATGGGCTCCAACCGCCTGCGCTGCGATGCCATCGACATCACCGGACAGCAGTACTTTGAGGTCGACGCCATCTTCGATGATCTGGGCGACAATCTCTGCGGCTGCCCGGACGCGACCAACGCCTGCAAGGCCGTATCCTCTGACGTGGCGCCTCCAACACCACCGGCCGATAGCGACCAGTGATGACGGCCCCGCAGGGTTCGCTCGGCCACGAAGACGGCAGCCGACGCCCAAGTCCGCGACACCGCCCGCTGGGCCCTCAACCAGCTCGCGACGCCTCAAATGGGAGGTGTATGATCGCCAGGTGAGGATCCACGAGCCGCTCTGCGCGTCCCTATTGCTCCTCCTGGGGGTAGCCTGCACCGATGAGTCCGCGACGCCGGATCCGCCGGTAGGGGGCTCAGGTGGACAGGGCGGAGAGGGCGGCAGCAGCAGCGGAGCAGGGGGCTGCCAGCCCGGGCAACTCGCTGTCGATGGGCTTTGCGTGGACGCCGGTCTTCCGACCGATGGGTGCCCACCAGGGCACTTGTTGGATGAGGAGAGCGTGTGCCAGCCCGCCGGCGTCCCAGCCGCGCTTTGTGGCGAGGGCTTCGAAACGGACGGCGACTACGGGTGTCGTGCCATTCTGCCCCCAGCGCCCTGCGAGTCGGGATTGATGGCGCTGCCCGGCGAGACAGTCTGTCGCGAGGTGGCGCCCTGTGCCAACGGGACCTGGGGCGACATCCCCGTCGAGTCGAGCACCCAGTTCGTCGATCAGGGCTATTCCGGTGGCGATGGCGACGGCACCCAGGCGAAACCCTGGACCACCGTATCGGAGGCAGTGGCGGCCGCCGATCCTGGCGCCATCGTCGCTATCGCTGCGGGAAGCTACGTGGGTGAGGTCGACGTCGCAGACAAACCGGTGCGCCTCTGGGGGCGCTGTCCCGCCCTCGTCGAGATCGTCGGCACCGGTGTGCACGTGCTCGAGATCAGCGCCGGCGCCGACGCCTCGGAGATCCGCGATCTGGCCCTGACCGGCCCCATCGGCTGGGCTGCGGTAGCGGTCCACGGCTCTGAAGGCGTGATCTTCGATCGGGTGTGGCTCCACGACACCCTCGGCTCCCGGGGCTTTGACATCACCGAGGACGTCAGTAGCGGCACCGGCACGATCCTGAGTCGTTCGCTCGTCGAGCGGACTAGGACCAATGCGGTGATGGTGTGGGGCGCCACCATCAGCATGAGCGACACCGTGGTGCGCGACACCCAGGCGAGCCTCAACAGCGGCATCGCTCGCGGGCTCGACGTGGCCGTCAACACCACCACTCAAACACCATCGACCGGGACTGTGGTGCGCTCCCTATTCGCCCGCAATAGCGACCTGGGAGTCGCCGCTTTCGGCTCCGAGCTGACCGTCGATTCGGTGCTCATTCAAGACACGTTGCCGGTGGCCGGCACCGGCGAGCTTAGCCGCGGTCTCTACGTGCAATACGCCGCCGGCATGCCCGCCGTGATGACTGCACGCAGGACGGTCATCGAGGGGACCCATGGCCTCGGCGTCTCGGCCATCGGGGCGACTCTGACGCTCGAGGGCGTGGTGGTTCGCGATACCGATGAAGAAGAGGCAACCGATAGCTACGGCTACGGCGTCACGCTCGCGGATCACAGCACCGCGCTCACCACCACCTCGGCGACGCTCCGCTTCTGCCTCATCGACCATAGTCGCTACCTGGGCCTGGGCGCCTTTTCCGCAGAGGCCAGACTCGAAGGCCTGCGCATCCGCGACACGCGGCCGCGGGCCAGCGACGATCGGCGCGGCATGGGTGCCTGGTCGGGCCCGGGCCACAGCAACGCCCGCGCCAGCCTCGCTCTCCTCGGATCGGTGATTGAGCGAAACCACTCCACTGGATTGCAGGCAACCGGGATGGACGTGACCATCGATCGATCCGTCATCAGTGGCACCAAGCCTGAGCTGGCGACGGGCCTCTTCGGAGAGGGCATGCAGCTGTGGCCCGACCCCATCGCCGGCTCGGCCAGCCTCGCCTTGACCGGCAGCCTGGTGGACGACAACACCGCCTGTGGCATTCACCTGATGGGCACCGAGGGAATCATCGAGCAGTCCATCATCCGCCAGACCGCGGCCAGCGCCGCCGACGGACGCTATGGCGACGGCATCGTCGTCAGCAGCCAGGACGGCGAGCGGGGCAAGCTCACCCTACGGGCCAGCCTCCTCGAAGCCCATCACCGCACCGGCGTGTTCGTTCATGACAGCGAGGCGAGCATCGAGTCGAGCATCATACGCGCCATCAAGGCCATGCCAGCTGACGGCACGCTCGGCGACGCCGTCTCTGCGATGAGCGGTACCACTTCAGCCGCCCTCACGGTACGCAACTCGCGCCTCGAAGCGGCGGCGCGCGCGGGAATTTCGAGCTTCGGCGCCCAGGTGAGCCTCCAGTCGAGCATGCTGCTCTGCCACCCGATCGCCCTCAATGGCGAGACCTTCCATGGCTTCACCGCGAGCTTCGAGGACCTGGGTGGCAACCAATGTACCTGCCAGGGCTCCGACCCGACCTGCAAGGTGCTCAGCAGCTCGATCGCGCCACCCACACCCCTGACCGACCCCGAAACAGAGCCGCCACCCTCGGATGACGGCGTCTAATGGCCTGCGCTAAGCAGGGCGCACGAGAAACAGAGTCTGACCGTAGGCCACTTCGCTAGAGTCGGTCGCGAGGATGCGAGTGACGGTGCCGCGCTCAGGCAGGTCCGGACCGCCATAGGTGATCTGATTGAACGACTTCATCACCTCGATCAGCCCGAGCACCGAGCCACTGGTGACCTCAGCGCCCTCGTCGACGTAGTTTGGCTTGTCGGGACTCGGCCTGCGATAGAACACGCCATCCGACGGTGCGACCACGGCAATGAGATCATCACCCTCTTGCGTCTCACCATCCTTGGTCTCGCTCCCGCCGCGAGTCGACTGCACGTCGAGAGCCTGGCTGAGACGAAACAGCGGCTCGCCATAGGCGACCGGCGTGGCCGTGTCCTCGATGAGCAACTCGGTCACCATACCTTGCACGTTGCGCGGTAGCTGCACCACATAGCGCCGATTCAGGATGGCGAGGGTGAGAAACCCTTCTGAGGGATTGAGATAGACGCCGCGCTTGGGCACGCCGTCGGCCACCCCAACGGCGGGCGAGCGCACCAGAAAAGTCTTGTCCGATTCGCTGTCTACTTTGGCGACGAGGCGTGGGTTGGGCATGGCGCTACCCCTTGAAGGGTGAGAAATCGGTCAATACATGCAGGTCGTGCATCGACCAGATTCGAGGGTTCTTCACGCGGCGATAGCCGGTGGACTGGTAACACATCTCCACCAGCACCTCGAGGTAGCTGCGGAGCTCGCTGGGCGCGATAATCTCGTCGGTGTCCATTTGGCTGGCCGATTTATAGGGATCCATATCGCCCGTGATCCGGTCCTCGACGGCCTTCATGCCAGCCTCGATCTTCGCTCGTTCCTCTGGATCTTCGGAGGTGATCTCGAAGTTGTCGTCCAGCTTGGTGTTATAGGCGCCAATGGCCAAAGTGCGGCCTTCCATTACCGCCAGCCGGGTCATCGGTGTCGACAGCTGGACGATGGGGTCATAGGGAAGTCCCGTCATCGCGTAATAACCGGCTCCAGAGGCTTTGCGCAGCAACACGGTGATCATCGGCACCTCGTTGGTCGAGTTGGTGTAGATGAGGCTGGAGCCATAACCGAGCAGACCTTCCTTCTCTGCCTCCAGGCCGATGTCGAAGCCCGAGATGTCCTGGAGCCACAGGATGGGAATACCGTCGTCGTTACAGGCCCTCGAGAAAGCCGAGATCTTGGCGATACCCTCTCGGTAGAGCAGCCCGCCTGGCCGGGAGCGCCCTGAGAGGTGGGGATGAGGCGTCAGCTGTTGGTTGTTGGCGATGACGCCCACGTAGAGCCCACCGATGCGCACGATACCGGTCACCATCTCGAGGCCGGTGTTGGGAAACATCTCCCAGAACAGCGAGCTATCCGCGATGCGCGCGATCACCTGGTAGATGTCGTATTTGACCCGGTGGTCACTCGGGAAGATGCCATCCAGGTCATCGGCGGCGAATCGCGGTGGAGCCGGTGCAGCGCCGAATCGATAGTATTCAATCGCCGTGGAAGGCAGGCTACGGATCTCCTGACGGATCTTGCGGAGCGCCGTCTGGTCATCGGGCACTCGCTCGTCGGCGCAATTGGAGACGTGAACGTGGATATCGGGTCCACCAATGCCGAGCGAGGTGATCTGTTGGGACTTGCCACCCTTCACCAGCGCCGCACCAGCGATCACCATATAGGCCTGCTCGGTCATGTAGACCTTGTCGGAGATGATCGGCATGTAGCCGCCACCAGCGATGCAGTCGCCGAACACACCGGCAATCTGTGGCACGTGACTGGCCGACAAGAGCGAGTTGCGCTTGAAGATATGCCCCGCCCCAGTCTTGCCCGGGAAGGTGGCAGCCTGTTCGGGCAAGAACAGCCCGGAGCAGTCCACCAGATAGATCACCGGGATGCGCAGCCGCAGCGCGATCTCTTGGGCGCGCTCAATCTTCTCGGGCGTCAACGGCCACCAGGAACCGGACGCCACAGTGTTGTCGTTGGCGATGACGATCGTGTGCCGATCCTCGACCTTGACGAAGGCGGTGATGACCCCTGCCGAAGGGGACTGCAAACCTTTGCCATCACCGAAGGTCTTGCCGTAGTTGACGAAAGTATTGATGGGGTAGACGTCCGTGCCGGGATCCTTCAGCGCCTCGATGCGCTCCCAGCTGGTCATCTTGCCCTTCTTGTGGACCCGGTCGACGTATTTGGGCCCCCACCCTTGGCGCACCTCTGCGCGGCACCCATCGAGTTTGTCGGTGCGCTCTTTCATGCGCTCCACGTTGGTCTCGTAGTCCTGGGGCGCCAGAGCCTCCTCGACGGACGATCCAATGGGATGAAGAATCACCTTGGCCACGGTTCACTCCTCGCCTGGTCCTTGTGGTCGCCTGCTGCTATGCGGCGCTGCCGCATCGCTGGGGGCCTATGCCGAGCCATAGGCACTCCTACGAACCCAACATTCGCCCGATGAGCCCGGTATCGTAATTGCCGGAAATGAAGTCGGGCTCCTGCAAGATGCGCAAATGAATGGGAATGGTGGTCTTGATGCCCTCGACGACGAAGGTCTCCAGGGCCGCAATCATGCCCTTGCGCGCCGCCTCGCGATCCGCTGCCGACACGATGAGCTTGCAGATCATCGAGTCGTAGAACACGGGGATGCGATAACCCGACTCGACATGGGTATCGACTCGTACAGTGACGTTGGCCACCTCGGTCGGCGGCTCGAACCGTTCGACCAACCCCGGGCAGGGACGAAAACCGTCGAACGGGTCCTCGGCGTTGACCCGACATTCGATGGCATGGCCAGTCAACTCGACGTCCTCCTGCTTCATCGTCAGGGGCCCGTTGGCGGCCACCCTTATCTGCTCTTGGACGAGGTCGAAACCGGTGACCATTTCGGTGACTGGGTGCTCGACCTGCAAGCGGGTGTTGACCTCCATGAAGAAGAGGCTGCCGTCCGGAGCGCGCAGAAACTCCATGGTGCCCGCACCCACGTAGCCAATGGCCCGAACGCCATCGCAAACCCGGGCACCTAAATCGCGACGAGTGGCCTCGTCCACCACGGTGGACGGCGACTCTTCCACGAGCTTCTGGTGAGAGCGCTGCACCGAGCACTCCCGTTCGCCGAAGTGAACCACATTGCCGAAGCCGTCGGCCATGAACTGGAACTCGATGTGCCGCCCATCTTCGATGAACTTCTCGAGATAGAGGCCGGCATTGCCAAAGGCCTTGCCCGCTTCCATCGTGGCTTGCTCGAAGTTGGCCGCGAAGCTCTGCTCGTCCCGGCAAATCCGCATGCCCTTGCCGCCCCCGCCGGCGGTCGCCTTGAGCAGCACCGGGAAGCCCATCTCGCGAGCCACGCTCAGCGCTTCATCACAATTCGAGACGATGCCCTCGGTACCCGGCACCACCGGCAAACCGGCGGCCTTCATGGTGCGCCGGGCGGTGGCCTTGTCCCCCATCAGTCGGATCACCTGGGCGGGCGGTCCGATGAAGGTGAACTTGCCCTGCTGACACTGGTCGGCGAAGAGCGCGTTTTCCGCCAAGAAGCCATAGCCAGGATGGATGGCCTTGGCCTCCGTTTGGCTCGCCGCCTGCAAGATGGCAGGCATGTTGAGGTAGCTCTGCGCGCTCTTTCCGCCGCCGACGCAGACGGTGTGGTCGGCGCCCTTCAAGTGCGGGGAATCAGCATCGGCCTCCGAGTAGACCGCCACCGACTCGATACCCATCTCGCGGCAAGCTCGAATGACCCGCTGCGCAATCTCCCCCCGGTTGGCCACGAGGATCCGCTTGAACATGGCGACGGACCCTAGTGCCGCGCCTCACCTGCGGCAAACCATGGTTGCCGCCCCGTTTTCGGCCGCTCTGGCAGACAGGCACCGGACAGGGACACAGGCGGCCGACCATCCTTTCACCGTTGCACTTCTGCTTTTCAGATGTGCAACGGTAAGCACCCATAGCCTCCGCAAAGCCTCGAAAAGGCACGTAGCGAGACCTGGCACCAATCGTGCACTTAGAAAGACTCACTAGCGTCTGGGTGGAGATTCCCCCCCCCTCTCCACCTCGACGCTGTTTTTTTGTCTACCGTCAGCGACGGCCAACGGGGTGGGCAAGGCAGCAAAGGGGCTCAGTCGTCGCCCTTGGGGACCCAGCTGGGCTTGCGCCGCTGGAGGAAGGCAGCCATTCCCTCCTGACCTTCTTCCCCCATCCGCAGTCGGGCGATCATGTCGGCAGTGAACGGACCCGCCTCATCCAGGCTCTGGTCGCCCACCGCCTGCACCATGCGCTTGCAGGTGGCCAGCGCGTCAGGCCCGGAGGTGAGCAGCTGATCGACATAGCCCTGAACCACCTGGTCGAGCTCGTCAGCCGTCGCCACCCGATTCACCAGGCCGCACTCCAGGGCCCGCTGGGCGCTCAGCCGCTCACCAGTGAGGAAGTACTCTCGGCCGTAACGCTCTCCGAGCCGCTTGAGCACGTAAGGAGAGATGCAGGCAGGCACGAGGCCGAGCTTGACCTCTGAAAACGCGAAGACCGCCGTGTCGACAGTCACCGTGATATCGCAAACCGCCACCAGACCGGTGCCCCCACCGATGGCCGGCCCATTGATGCGCCCCACCACCGGCCGCGGAAAGTCGTAGATTTCCCGCATCAGGTTGGCGAGGTGCAGCGAGTCCTCGAGGTTCTCCTCGTAGGTGTATTCGACCACTCGACGCATCCAGTTCAGATCGGCACCGGCGCAAAACGCCTTGCCTTCGCCGGTCAGCACGACGACCCGAAGCGTGCTGTCCTCGCCCAGCTCGGCGAAGGCCTCGCGCAGCTCCTTGATCATCCTGTCGTTGAAGGCGTTGCGAATGTCCGGACGGCACAGCACGACCTGCGCGACCGGACCCTGGCGCTCAATGCGAATGGTTTCCATGAAGCTGGCTCTCAACAAACGACCACCCGCCACGCACGAGGCGCAGCGGGTGGCTAAACGGAACGGGTGACGCCGCCCTTAGATGGGGACGGCCTTGTAGCCGTAGTTGATCGGGCCGGAGTCGCCGTCAGCGAAGGACCGCCGGAACTCGAGCTTTACCGCCTGGCCAATCTTGAGCTGCCCGTCCTGGTAGTCGGCCACCTGGGTGGTGATCCGCGGACCGTCATCCATCTCCACCACCGCCACCGCGAAGGGTGCCTGGTCGGCAAAGGGCTTGGGCGGCACGTGAATGACCGTGTGGGTCAGGATCGTCCCAGTGCGCTTCATGGCCTTGGTCTCGAACTCGCGGTGGCCACACTTGTTGCACACCAGCCGCGGCGGGAAGAACCACTTGCCACACTTCTTACAGACGCCGGCCTCATAGCGATAGCGCTGCGGATACTCTCTCCAAGTGCGTGCGGTAGGCATTACATCACCTCCATGATGTGCACCAGCGAGCTCGCGCCCGTGCCGCCCATGTTCTGTGTCATCCCCACCTTCGGGTCCTTGACCTGCCGGTCACCGGAATCACCGCGGAGCTGCTCGGTGATCTCGACCACCTGGGCAATGCCCGAAGCGCCTACCGGGTGGCCCTTGGACTTGAGCCCGCCCGAGGTATTGATGGGAATGCGTCCGCCAAGAGCCGTCTCACCAGCCTCGATCGCCGCGCCGCCCTTGCCCTTCTCAGCAAAGCCGAGGGCCTCGGAGACGATAATTTCGGCAATGGTGAAGCAATCGTGGACCTCGCAGACATCGATGTCCGAAGGCTTCTTGCCTGCCATCTCATAGGCCTTGGCCGCACTCTTGGCCACCGCCTCGAGAGACGCCATATCCGCCCGATCGTGCAAGGCGATCGTGTCCGTGGCGTGGCCCGAGCCGATGATCTTGATCGGCGCCTTGTTGCCAAACTTCTTGGCCTGGTCGGCAGGACAAATGATGAGTGCCGCCGCACCATCGGTGATGGGCGAGCAATCGAGGATCCGCAGTGGATCCGCGACGGCTACCGAGTTCAGCACCATGTCGACCGAGATCTTCATTGGGAACTGAGCGCGGGCGTTCTTCGACCCGTTGTCGTGGTTCTTGACCGCCACCATGGCGAGCTGCTCGCGGGTGGTGCCATATTTGTGCATGTGAGCCACAGCCATCATGGCGTAGAGCCCCGGGAAGGTGATGCCGCTGAAGGCCTCCCACTCCTGGTCCGAGGCGGTGGCCAACGCATAGGTGGCCTCATCGCCACCGACGTCGGTCATCTTCTCCACGCCGCCTACCAGGACGATGTCGTTGGCCCCACTGGCCACCTCGAGCATCCCGGTACGCAGAGCTACACTGCCGGAGGCACAAGCGGATTCAACCCGGGTCGCGGGCACCGGCCCCATACCCAGGTAGTCGGCCATGAGCGGTCCAATGTGCTCCTGACCCACGAACAGCCCGCTCGACATACAGCCGACATACATGCTGTCGATATGGTCCACGCCGGCGTCATCAATGGCGCCCAGCGCAGCCTCGACGAAGAGATCGCGAAGTGACTGCTCCCACAGCTCCCCGCAATTCGTCATTCCAACGCCGATAATTGCGACGTCTCTCATCCTGCTCTCCTCATGTTCAACGATAATCTTATGGGGGTGAGCCCACGCGCGGCGCGGGCAGCTCGCGGTCAGTCCGCCTTGAGAATCTTGTGGCGGAACTTCGCGTAGGCGCCGTACTCCAGATAGATCGGATTGTCGTCCAAGAGCGAACGAGTCGTGACGGCCTTGTTCTGCACCTTGGTGATTCGGTCCGTCACCGTCAGAATGAACGAATCGCTGCCAGAGCCCGATCCGTAGGAGCACATCATGATCTTGTTGCCCGGCTTGGCCACATCCAGCACCGCCGTCAGCCCGAGGGGTGAGGCGCCTGAATAGGTATTGCCGAGAGTGGGCACCAGCCAGCCGGTCTCAATCTGCTCACGCTTGAAGCCGAGCATCTTGCCAACCCGCATCGGGAACTTGCCATTGGGCTGATGGAAGACGGCGAAGTCGAAGTCCCCCGGCTTGGCGCCCGTCTGGTCCAAGATGCCCTTGGTGGCACCCACGGTGTGCTTGAAATAGGCCGGCTCGCCGGTAAACCGTCCGGCGTGCTGCGGGTAATGCTCGTACTCGCGGCGCCAGAAATCGGGCGTGTCGGTGGTGAACGAGAAGGTATGGTCGATGGTCGCGACTAGCTTCTTGGCGCCCATGATGAAGGCAGCAGCGCCGGCAGAAGCCGAGTACTCGAGGGCATCGCCAGGCGCGCCCTGCGAGGTATCAGCGCCAATCGCCAGGCCGTATTCGATGACCCCAGCCTTCACCAGGCTCGAGGCTACGAACATACCCTCCGAGCCGGCCTTGCAGGCGAACTCGAAGTCAGCGACATGCACATCCGGACCCACACCAAGAGCCTCACCCACGACCGTGCCCGAAGGCTTGACGGCATAGGGGTGGGACTCGGAGCCAATGTAGATGGCGCCAATTGAGGCAGGATCGAAGTTATCTCCGGCCCGCATCACGGCGTTGCGCGCCGCCTCCACGGACAGGGTGATGACGTCCTGATCAGGCGCCGGAACGGACTTCTCGCGCAGCTGCAGTCCCTTCTTGTAGCTCGGCGCATCGGCCCCCCAGACCTTTGCGATTTCCTCGACCTTGATACGGTGCTTAGGGATACAAGCACCGTAGCCGACGATTCCTACGGCCATCGGTTGCTCCTTTGGAATCAGCCACTGGGGCGACGCGACCATGCGTCGACCCCGTTGGACACGAATAGGCGTGGGACCATAGTCGGTGGCCTTGGGGCGCGTCAACGACCACCCATGACCACGTCGCAGCGCCGGCGGCCTGGGCTGGCGTGCCAAAGGCCGGGCTAAGATCCAGCCTGGTCAGGGCTGGGGATCCTGCTCATCGGGCAGACAATCCTCACCGTCGTCGCCGTCGTCGCCACTGGCGCGCTCGGCCGCCTGGCTGCCCCCGTCACCGCCGGATTCCTCAGTGTTTCCGGTAGTGCTGGTCGGATCTCCAACCACCGCAGAACCTCCGCTGTGGGAGTCCGCGGCGGCGCTGTAGCCACCTTCACCCTCGTCGAAGAATCCATCGGGAGGGCCTCCGATGGCGCAGGCGCTGAGCAGACCTGCAAGGGCCGCAACAAGACCAATGGTGGGGAGGCGTTGGAGGAATCGTTGGAACAGCACGTTTGAAGGTATTCCAAGAAGCATGCCGCCTTCTTTTCTGACCTATGTTGCTGAAATCAATGAAATGAGACGGGCCATGGCGTCAGTTTTAGCGGTACTGTATTTTTCCATGGTCAGCGGATGATCCGGCTCGCGGGCCCTGGGGCAGCGAGGCTACAGACGTAACAGCAAAGGCGTGGCGCACTGGATGGTGTCGAGTGCGCTACCATGGAGTCATGTTGGGTATCCGGCGACTGGGTTGGTGGGGCTGGGCGATCGCAGCGACAGCGGCGCTGGTCGCCTGTTCGGCCTCGAAGGGCAGCACCCTCGACGACGACGACGATGACACCACCAGCTCCTCGAGCGGCACTGGCGGCGCAGGCGGGCTGTTCAACATCGGCGGCAACGCCAACGGGGGCAGCGGAGCCGGCTCGAACTGCTCCGAAGCAGCCAAGCTCATCTATGTCCTGAGCGACGCCAACGATCTCTACAGCTTCAAGCCTGACGAGAAAGTCTTCACTCTCGTCGGTCAACTCGGCTGCCAGACCTCCATGTCTCCCAACTCGATGGCCGTGGACCGCAACGCCGTGGCCTGGGTGAACTACGTGGACAACAACGGCCTCGGCGACTCGGCCGGCTCTATCTACAAAGTCAGCACCGCCGACGCGAGCTGCGAGCCAGCCCCCACAGTCAACCTGACCAGCGGCTGGTACCGCATCGGCATGGGCTTCTCGACCGACGGCGTCGACACGGACAACGAGACCCTCTTCATCACCTCCATCGGCATCGGCGGCTCACTGGGCCGCATCGACATGAGTAGCCAATCCGTCGTCCCCGTCGGCAACTTCAGCGGACAGTTCGCCAACCAGAGCGCCGAGCTCACCGGCACCGGCGACGGCCGACTCTACGCCTTCTTCACCAGCGTCCCCGTCGAAGTCGCCGAGATCAACAAGTCCAACGCCGGCACCATCAGCAACGTCCCGCTACCCACCGTCGAAGTCCCCAACGCCTGGGCATTCTCATTCTGGGGCGGCGACTTCTACCTCTACACCGCCTCCTTCGGCGACTCGCGGGTCAACCGCTACCGCCCCTCAGACGGCACCGTGGATCCGAATTACATGACCAACATCGGCTTCCGAATCGTGGGAGCCGGCGTGTCGACTTGTGCGCCGCTGACGCCGCCGCGGTAGCTGGGCGGGAAGGGCTGATGGCATGAGCTTTCGCACCCCAGCGCTCGTCGTATTGGCATCCGCTGCCATCGCCGCCAGCGTCGCGCCGGCCTGTGGCGGCAAGGCGGTCATCGACGACGTGCCGCTAGGCAGCGGGGGCTCGGCTTCCAGCTCCAGCAGCACCAGCAGTGGCAGCAGCAGCACCAGCAGTGGCACGCCGCAGAGCCTCTGTGTTCAGGCCTGCGGGCTGCTCGACGGCTGTCTCGTGGGCGGTAGCTGTGTGGCCAACTGCAACGCCATCGAGCTGGGCTGCAAACCTGAGCAAGACACCCTGCTCGAATGTGTGATCGAGCACCTCGTCCCCAACTATCCGTGCAACTTGCCCGACGAATGCGTCGTGCCGGTACACGGGCTGGTGGGGTGCACCGACAACGCCCAGACCGGCGGCACTTGCAGCTCCGACACCATCCCGGGCTGTAGCTGCTCGGTCTATGACCAGCAGAACAACCTACTGGACATGTCCTGTAAGGACGACGGAGGCGTGCTCGACTGCACGTGTCGTCAGAACGACGAGGTCATCGGCACCTGCTCGCAACCAGGTTTCTCCGAGTGCGATCCTTACGCCGACTGCTGCGCCACCC
>JAUVCD010000495.1 GCA_030590865.1 Myxococcales bacterium
CCCGGCGTAGCGAATCGGGTACTCGGCCAACCACACCTGCCCTGGGACGTATTCCTCGAGCTTCCCCACCATCATTGCCGATGAGGCTAGCACCACGAGAGGGCGAGCGATCCGGCTGTTTGTGTCGGCGGCCGCGGTATCCGTCTGCGTTTTGGCGAGAGGTCGACCTGCGCGGTAGGTCGGTGCCGTGGTCGCACTGAGCCGGCCGGTCTGTGCACTCAGGTACACAGTGGTTTGCCTGCAGGTTTCCGACGGCCCTTTGATTGCCAGCGATCTTGGTCGGTTACCGTGTTGAGATGCGGCGACCCCTTGATTGGCACAATCGGTGCTCTCCGATCAGCCATGACGCTGGTGGTAGAGCTATCGACCTGGCTTGGGCTCAGCCTGTTGTGCTCCGCCCTGCTGTCGAAGCGCTGGCTGATCGTCACCGCCGTTGCGTCGTTCAGCGCTGCGCTTGCCTGTTGGGCCTTCGTCCGGTCGACTCGTGGCTCGATCGGTAACCTCGACCAGCTCGATTGGATCGCCACCGCCGCGGCAGGCTGCGGGGCCCTCCTCGCCGCCAAGGGGATGCGCAGGTTGCAGCGGTCAGCCCGACGCTGACGGTCTCGCCGCAGTGCTGCGACCAACTTCCTTTGGTCGCGGCTTGGTCGATGACGCCTACCCCGATAGGATCAAAACACCATGAGCCACAGGATCCAGATATGTCTGAGCGTAATGGCCTTCGGGTTGACCCTGTCGAGTGTGACTGCGGCACAGACGGTCTACTGGGATGTCACCCACGGCACCTATCTGGCCTATGACATCGCCGGCAACTACTCGAGCCTGGCAGCCCAGCTCACGGGCAACGGCTATACCGTCACCGAGACAGCGGTCGGCCTGGACAACGAGAACTTGAGCGGCGTGGACGTCGTGGTCGTTGCGATCACGAATAGCTGGACCAGCGCCTACACGGCCGGTGAGATCAATGCGATTCAGAGCTTCGTCACCGGCGGTGGCGGTGTCTTCATCTTCTGTGACGAGAGCGGCATCGCCGCCAACGCCAACCTGCAAGGGGTGGCCAGCCTGTTTGGGGTGACCTGCGGTCTGGACAATGCTTCGACTGCTGCCACCATCTGGAACAGCCACCCGATTTCCACCGGCATGGGCACCCTCGATGTCGCCGCCGCCGGCGCCTTGGCTTTGGTGGCCCCGGCCAATCCGGTAGGCCTGGCTGGTTCGCGGGTTCTCGTGGCCGAGGCGACGACCGGCAGCGGCCGCGTCGCCGTCGTGGGCGACGTCAACTGGGCCATCAATTCCAATTTTGCCAGCGCCGACAACGGCCTCTTCGCCGACAATACCTTCGATTGGCTGGTCTCGAATGTCGCCCCGACCTGTGGCAACGGCACGATCGACACCAACGAGGTCTGTGATGATGGCAACACCGTCAATTGCGACGGCTGCCGAGCTGATTGCAGCGCCTGGGAGACCGGTTGTGGCGATACCTTCGTGTGCGGTAGCGAGGTTTGCGACGACGGCAATACCGCCGACTGCGATGGCTGCCGCGGCAACTGCAGCGCCGTGGAGACCGGGTGTGGCGACAGTTTCCTATGCGGTAGCGAGGTCTGCGACGACGGCAACACCGTCAAGTGGGATGGCTGCCGGGCGGACTGCAGTGCCGTGGAGTCCGGGGGCTGCGGCGACACCTTCGTGTGCGGCAGCGAGGTCTGCGATGACGGCAACAGCGCGGATTGCGATGGCTGCCGGGGCGACTGCAGCGCCGTGGAGACGGGTTGCGGCGACACCTTCGTGTGCGGCAGCGAGGTCTGCGATGACGGCAACACCACCGACTGCGACGGCTGCCAGGGTGATTGCACCAGTGTGGAGACGGGCTGCGGAGACGGTGTGGTTTGCGGCGCTGAGGTCTGCGACGACGGCAACACCATCTCCTGTGATGGCTGCGCCGGAAATTGCAGCGCGGTGGAGACCGGCTGCGGAGACGGTGTAATCTGCGGCGCCGAGGCCTGCGACGATGGCAACACCTTGGCGTGTGACGGGTGCTCTGCCGACTGCAGCCTCTTGGAGACTGGCTGCGGCGATGGGTTCATGTGTGGCACCGAGGGCTGCGACGACGGCAACACCATCGATTGCGATGGGTGCACGGCGAACTGTCTGCCTGAGACGGGCTGTGGCGACGGCGCCGTGTGTGGGGTCGAGGAGTGCGACGACGGCAACAACATCCCTGGTGATGGCTGCAGCGCAAACTGCGGGTCCGAGGGCGTGGGGGGCAGTGGCGGCAGCACCAGTAGCGGCATCGGCGGTGCTAGCAGCAGTGGGCTCGGTGGCGCCACCAGCAGCGGATCGAGCTCGGGGAGCGACGATTCATCGGTGGAAGTCGGCGGCTGTGGCTGTCGGGCCGTGGGTCAGTCAGCCCCGGGGCGGAGTGGGGTCATCAGTTGCTTGGCGTTGCTCGCCTTGATGATGCGGCGCCGGCGTCGGCCCGGCTGAGCCAGGTCTGCCTGACCATCAGTGACCGGTGGGCAGCATGACTCGTGGGCGAGCGAAGTAGCCCGGACAGGGAGACACTCCGCATCGTCCACCACGGGTTGACGTCCTGCCGGGGGCGTGGTCGATCGAGTGGCTTGCTCCGCGTCCCGAGACGCCGCAGTGGCGTCACGAGGTCATCCCCTGGCCATGAAAAAGAGCGAAAGCATCCTCATCATCGGCCTCGGCGGGGTGGGCTACTACCTGGCCAAGTGGCTCAGCCACGAGGGCTATGCCATCACTGCCATCGAGGGCGATCCCGCGCAGATCCGGCGAGCCGATGGCGAAATCGACGCCCGGCTCATCCTGGGCAACGCCATGAGCTTTGCCTCGTGGAAGGACATCCGGGACGAGGACACCGACTACCTCATCGCGGTAACCGACAACGACGCGGTCAACATCACCGCCGCGCTGATCGCCGACCGGTGCGGCATCCGCAACAAGATCGCCCGGGTCCGGTCCCTCGAGCTGTGGGAGCCCGATGCCCTGCTCACCGAGGAGGATCTGAACATCGATCTAATCATCCGCCCGGGTGAGCTCACGGCCCAGGAGATCGCTCGGCTCCTCAAGATGCGGGCGGGCAACGTGGTCATCGACATCGCCGAGGGGCAGATGCAGGTCATGGCCACCCGCATCGATGACGACTCGGAGATGGCTCATCGGACCCTCAAGGACATCGGGATGAGCCACGACGAGTTCGACTTCCGCATCGTGGCCATCGCTCGGGGCATCCAGACGCTCATCCCTAGCGGCGACGAGCAGGTGCTGCCGCAAGACTACGTCTTCATTCTCGCTCACAGCGACAACGCCCACCAGGTGATGGCCCTGGCCGGGGTCACCGAGGACAGCCGGCATCGGGTGATGATCGTGGGTGGCGGCCTCATCGGCGCCCGGGTGGCCGAGTTGCTCGAGGACGACCTCCCGGTGCGGCTCATCGAGCAGGACGAGCAACGCGCCGAGGAGCTGTCCTACCGCCTCGACCGCACCGAGTGCCTCCATGGTGATGGTTCGGATGGCGGCATCCTCTGCCAGGCGGGCCTGCTCGACATGGACACCATCATCACCGCCACCGGGGACAACGAGACCAACATCATGACCGCCCTGCTCGCCAAGCACCTCATCCGCAGCCAACCCGGCGGGGTGGGCATGGCCCGGGGCAAGACCATCGCCCTGGTCAAACGTGAGGAGTACCTGGTGCTCGCCCAGGCCATGGGTGCCGACATCGTCCTCAGCAGCAAGGTCCTGGCGGGCAACCAGATCCTCAAGCACGTGCGCCGCGGCAAGCTGCTGAGCGTGGCCCACCTGCACGGCTGCGAGGCCGAGGTGGTGGAGCTCGTCGCCGAAGCCGACTCGCGGATCACCCGCAAGCCCCTCTTCGAGCAGACCGACATGAAGGACAGGATGCTCATCGGCGGGGTGCGGCGCTACGGCGAGTGGGAGATTGCCGTGGGCTCGACCGAGATCGAGGCGGGCGACAAGTGCATCGGCATTTGCGCCTCCCGCGACTTGCCCGAGCTCCAGCGCGTGTTCCGCAAGTGACCGTCCCGCCCCCAGCGATCAGCCGATGAACGTCCGAGCCATCGCCCACGTCATGGGGACCCTCCTGTTGGTCACGGGAGGCGCCATGCTCCTGCCACTGATCTGCGCGATCCTCTACTGGGGTGAGGGGGATCTCGGGGCCCTCGCCCTATCGGTGGCCATCATCGTCGGTGGGGGCTTCCCCCTGTGGTGGCTGTTTCGCAAGGACCTGGATCTGCAGCCCCGGGACGCCTTCGTCATCGCCGTCTTCGGCTGGGTGGTCATCTCGGCCGTCTCAGCCCTGCCCTACATCATCCACGGGTCCATCCCGTCGTTCACCGACGCCTTCTTCGAGATGATGTCGGGCTACACCACCACGGGCGCGACCATCCTCACCGACATCGAAGCCTTACCCCACGGGTTGCTCTTCTGGCGGAGCCAAACCCACCTGCTCGGCGGCATGGGGTTTCTCACCCTGGCGATCCTGTTCCTCCCCCACGGCATGGGCGGGCTGCGCATGTTCCGGGCCGAGTCCAGCCCGGGCCAGACCATCACCCGGGAGAAGTTCACCGCCCGCAACCGGGACGCGATCCGCTACCTCTGGATCATCTACCTCGGGCTCAACGCACTGCAGGTCCTGTTCATGATGGCCGGGGGCATGTCGCTGTTCGACTCCATCTGCCACGCCTTCGGCACCGTCTCGACCTCGGGCTACTCACCCTACAACGCCAGCATCGGCCACTACGACAGCGCCTATTTCGACTGGGTCATCACCGTCTTCATGTTCCTGGGCGGGGTGACCTTCATGCTCTACTTCCACGCCTTCCGGGGGCGCTGGCGGATGCTGGTCCGGAACACCGAGCTACGGGTCTACGTGGCTGTCGTCGCCGTCTTTGCCGGGGTGGTGTCCATGGTGCTGTGGCTCAAGGGGACCTACGGCTTGGCCGATGCCTTCCGCTACGGGACCTTCCAGGTCATGAGCCTGCTCACCACCACGGGCTACACCACCGCCGACTACGAGCTCTGGCCAAACGCCACCCAGATGTTCCTCTACGCCGTCGTCTTCATCGGTGCCTGCGCCGGTTCGACCACTAGCGGCATCAAGATCATCCACTACGTCGTCATCTGGAAGTTCATGGTCAGCGCCATCAAGAAGACCTTCTTCCAGCCCCTCGCGGTGCTCTCGGTGCGGGTCGACGGCCGGCCAGTCGAGCTGACCATCGTCTATCTCTCCATCTGCTACTTCATCGTCAACATCTTCCTGATCCTCGGCGGGGGCTGCGTGATGTCCCTCGTCGACGACATGGACGTGCAAACCGCCATGAGCTCAGTCATCTCCTCGCTCATGAACATCGGGCCGGGCTTTGGCGACGTCGGTCCGTCGGAGAACTACGCCTTCATCTCGACCTTCGGCAAATGGTTCCTCGCCTGGACCATGCTGGTCGGCCGACTCGAGATGTTCTCGGCCCTGGTGATCTTCTACGCGTCGTTCTGGCGGCGGTAGGGTGACGAGGCTGTCCTGGCTACCTGCCTGTTCCGCCATCACACAGGGTGCCACGACACGGTCCAGCGGCCATCAAGGGCAGCCGCGCATGAGCACGTTCTTCTCGCACCGGCGGCACTCTTTGGTCCGGTCGTCCAGGTAGTGGTCTTGGGGGCAGGTGATGGGCTTTTCCTTCACTGTGACGCAGCGGGTGCCGTCCCACACCTGGGTGTCCTGGTTGCAGCCGTGTGGGTCGATCACCGCCAAGGGCACCAGGCCCGTCTTCGGATCCGGTCCGGCGGCTTGGTGATCAATGGGCGAGCCGAGGGGGAGCAATCCCACTCGAAGGGGGACTGAGCAGAGCGGGCTCTCTTGGGCTTCCTTTTGGGCGGCCAGGCAACCTTCGGCATCCCCTTCGGACGCCAGGCGTTCGGATTCGGCGAGATGGCCGGCGGACAATCCCGCTCCGAAGATCGTGGCGGCGGCAGCAACGGACTGGGATTCACCGACCACGATGGCGAAGCCACCGAGATAGACGCGCGCCACGACGTGAGTGGCTCGATCGCAGTCGAGGCCCGTCAGGTCGTCTCGTGAGTAACGCTTGCCGATGGGGAGGGAGACCATGCCGGCGAGCCGATAGTCGGTGCGCAGCGACCAGCCCTCTTTGAGGTGTCCGCCGAGCTCTGCAGCTCCAATGGGCAGCTTGGCGCGCAACTCGGCTTCGTTGCGCGCCAGCTTCGACTCGTTGGCGACATAGGGCGAGAACTCATAGCTGCCCTCGCCGATGCAGTTGGGCAGCACCTCGAGCTCGACGTCGCAGCCCTGGGCTTGATAGCGCACCGCCACTACGCCTTGCCGGCGCAGCATACTCAGGCTCGCACGCTGGCCGGCCTTCCAACCCATCAGGTCCGGTTCATTGGACGGGGTGCCGCCTTCGCACTCGTCTCCGAGGGGGTTGTCCGGCGGCGGGGGTGTGGGATCAAAGCCCGGGCTGGCCGCGCAACTTGCCGCTACGACGGCCACCGACAAGGTGGCAACCGGCCACAGCGGTGTGCCATCGAACCACGGGTAGTCCATGGAGGCGCTGCGCTACTTCTTGGCTTCCGCCGGCTTGGGGGCGCCAGGCTTCTTGGCTTCTGCCGGCTTGGCGTCTGCCGGCTTGGCGTCTGCCGGCTTGGCGTCGTCGCCTTTCTTGGCGTCGTCAGCTGGCTTGGCCTCTTCGCCCTTGTCTGGCGCGTTGGGATCGTAGAGCTTGGCCGTCTTGATGACGTCGAGCTTCGGGTAGCGACCACGGAGGAAGGCGTTGCCTTCGGCTTGGATTTTGCCTTGCTCGCGGCTGGGCATGCCCTTGTAGCCAGCATAGAACTTGTCGACCACGTCCATGCCTTCGGTGACCTTGCAGATCGGGGCGAAACCCTTCTTGTCCAGCATCACGTTCGTCTTGAAGTTGATGAACATCTGGGTGGAGCGGGTGGTGGGTGCGCCTGCCATGGCGTAGGTGAGCATGCCGCGCTCGTTGGACTCCTTCACCTTGTCCGCCTTGAGATTGGCTTTAGCCCAGTGCTTACTGACCTCGGGGTTGCCATGGATGCCCCACTGGACCACGAAGCCCGGCATCACCCTGAACAGGACGACGTCGTTGAAGAAGCCAATCTTGAGCAGGTTGTAGAACCGGTCGACGCCGTGGGGTGCCCAATCGCGAGTGCACTCGACGATGAAATCGCCGGCCGTCGTCGCAAATTTGGCCTGGAACTTGGCGGGCGCCGTCGCGTTCGCCTTGGTCGGGTCCTTCAGCGCCGG
>JAUVCD010000757.1 GCA_030590865.1 Myxococcales bacterium
GTGAGCTATCCGGGCATCGCGTCGCCTGCCCATTACAAAGAAGCCAAGAAGCAGCTGTTATCGAGCTTCGACCGAGCTTACGTCGAAGCCTTGCTCGAGCGGCATCGTAACAACATCAGCGAGGCCGCCCAAGCGGCAGGGTTGAGCCGCAAGGCACTCTACGATTTGATCCGCCGCAGCACCGGCGAAACGGCCGACTAGGCGGCCGACGGCGATGCGCATCGACCTGGTCGTCAATCCCAACGCCCGCATGTATGAACGGGACAGGTCGCTGCTCGATCGCATGCGGGCGGTCAGCGAAGGCCGCTGCGAGCTGCACGTCACCCACTCACTCGGCGAGCTGACTCAGCTATGCGAGCGGCTCGCCGAACGAGGGTCGGACTTGGTGCTGCTGTCCGGTGGTGATGGCAGCTTGATGGCCGGCGTGACCGCACTACGTGACGCCTTCGGTGACGACCAGCTCCCGCCTCTTGCGCCCATTCCAGGCGGCACGGCAGGCACCGTGGCCCGCAACTGGGACTTGCATGGGGACCCGCCACGCTGCCTCGACCAGCTCCTGTCCCAGCCACGACGCCGCACCGTCCGGCCGAGCCTGCAAGTCGAAGCATGGGATGGGACGGACAAGCTGGAGCGCCGCCAGGTGGGTTTCATCGTCGGCACCGGCCTGGTGGCCCAGTTCTTCGGCCTCTACTACGAGCGCGGTGCTCCCGGCTACATCGGAGCAGCACAGCTCGTGGCCCGCATCTTCGTCGAGTCGTTTTTCGGTGGTCCAGTCGCCCGCCGAGTCCTCGCTCCCTTGCCCTGCTCGTTGCAGGTCGAAGGCGCTCCGTTATCACCGCAAGCTTGGTCGCTCGTCTGTTGCGCCGTGGTCCCTAACCTGGGCATCCACATGCTCGTGACCCACCGCGCCGCCGAAGACCACGATCGGCCACACTTGGTGGCCACGCCCCTTCAGCCACGCCAGTTGGGCCCACGGGCCCCTCGGGTGATCGCCGGTAGACCCATCGGCGGCCGTGACAACGTCGACCAGTTGGTCACAGGTTTCACGATTCGATTCCCCGACCGTGGCCCCTACGTCCTCGACGGCGAACTGCTGGAAACGAGTCGGCTCGAAGTGACCGCCGGACCACGATTGACGATCATGACGCCCGCCTGACCGGGAGCGGTTGACCGCTAGGAGCGGAGCGGTGACGGGTCCAGGCTAGAAACGCCCCCGCAGGCCGGCACTGCCAGGGCCAATCCATGGCTCGATCGCAACGGCCTCATCGTCCTGCGACGATCCGCCAAAGAAGAGCCCGACGACGCCAACGGTCACGCCGACCCCGGCCACCACGAACCCCACCGTGGAGACATGGGAGATGACTTCCGCCTCGTCGAGATCGTCAGCCACCGCCGCCGGACAGGTGCGGTCTGGGCACTGATCGTCGAGATCCGACACTCGCGACAAGGTGATGCCGCCAGTAACCGAACCGACGATCAGACCGGCTGCGCCGACGCCGAAACCGACCAAGCTCAGCAAGGGGATGGGCAAGCCGCCATCACCCTCGACCGCCAGGCGGTCGTCAGCCATGTCGATGACGACTTCAGCGCTGTCCCGCTCGGCCACGTCAATCCGCTGCCGTTGAGTGGCGTAGCCCGTTGCGGATACGACGACCAGATGCAGACCTGGGTCGACCCTACGAGGAAAGCGTGACGCTTTTGACGGAACGAAGGCATCGTCGACCCGCAGGTCGAAGTCCGCTCCCTCAGACAGGCCCTGAACGCGCACTCGGAGCGACGGAATTCGGGCTGCCACGTCCTCACTCATGGTCTGCGCCTCGGCGCGGGCGTCCTGGAACGCCGCACTCTCGTTAGCCTCGACGGGAATGCGTGAAACCCTCAGTAATACGTCGTGCGCTTCGAGCAGGCGCCCGAGCATGGTCAGCGTACGAGCCCGCTCGAGCTTCGTCGTGGGCACACCCATGATCTCGTCAGCCGCCTCGAAGGCATCGAGAGCGCCGGAGTAGTCCCCTTGGTGGAACTTGTCGTCCCCCAGCCGAAAGAGCGCACGGGCCGTCTCCTTGTCCGCCAAGCTGGGCCCCTTCTGCGCTGAGGCGGCAGGTTGGGCCAGCGCCGCACACGGCACGAGCGACGCGCCCAGCCAGAAACTGAGCCCAAGCCCCCAGAGCCTCGCTCTGCGCCTGTTCACGTCCCTTTTCTACTGCGACCCGGGACGGGTCGCAATCGCCACGCCACTGCTGGCTAGAAGCCAGGGTCTTTTCGTTTCCTCGGCAGCTCGGTCGCAGGAAACGGTCGGCTGGGCCACGATCCGGTACCGCGGGGGCTCAGACCAGCATCGGAGGCGCTCGGAGCGGCACCGTCGGCAGCCCCGTCCAACCCCGCAGCGTCGGCCTCGTCATCCTCCGCCTCCGCCGACGCCGTCTCACCAGGCGCCGGCGCCGAACTGGAGCTTGCCGGAGCCGCTGCCTGTACCGCTGACGCCGGCTTGTCGACCACCGGATCGCCGCTCGGTCGCAGGACGAGCGCCGTCACCCCGGCGGCCGCAAGCGCCGCCACCACAGCCACGGTAATCGTCAGGGAGGACCGGTGGCGGTGAAGCACGTGCCGCGCGTCCGAGGCGGCACCCATCAAGGTCGCTCCGAGCTGCGGTCGGGTTCCCGGCTCGGTGAAGCGGGGCATGCCCGCCGACGTGTCCAGCAGCTCATCGGCGAGCCCACCGGCGCGCAGCCCGGTCGCGACGGTAGCGCCGGGCACGGCCTGGGCCAGGGCGTAGGCCATGTCTCGGACATTCTGGTACCGGGCATCACGCTCCCGAGCGAGAGCCTGCACAAACCAGTCGTCGAGCGTCTCGGGGACGTCGGATCGCAACGTGCTAGGTAGCTCGAACTTCCCCTCCAACAGGGTCACGCAAAGCTCCCCCAGATCATCGCCGGCGAAGGGACGCTTGCCGGTTACACATTGGAAGGCCACTACCGCCAGAGCCCACAGGTCGGCGAACCGGTCGACCGCGTTGGCGTTCATCACCAGCTCGGGGCTCATGAACTCGGGAGTGCCAATCATCAACGCCCCGTTGGCGTTTGCCGCTTCGCTAGGCGCGGCTCCGCCTCCCGCCCCAAGTCGCTGTGAGGCCGGCCCAGCGCCGGCCTGCCAAGTGTGCTTGGCGATGCCGAAGTCGAAGACCTTGATGTGGAGCTCTTCGTCCCGAGTGCCGAGGAAGATGTTGTCCGGCTTGATGTCCCGGTGGACGATGCCCAGCTTGTGGGCGCTGGACAGCGCCTTGGCCACTTGCCAGACGATCTCCACCACTTGGGCAAGGGGCAGCTGTGGCTTGCGCTCGAGCAAGGCCCCAAGCCCTTCGCCATCCAATAGCTCCATCACGATGTATGGAGTGCCGTCCCTCATCACCCCGTGGTCGTAAGTCTGCACCACGTGGGAGCTCTTGATCTGGGCCGCCAGCGAGGCCTCGTGAGCGAAACGTGCCATCACCTCCGGGTCATCGGGATCGAGCCGCTCGGAGACGAATTTGACCGCCACGCGGGTCTTCAGCGTCAGGTGCTCGGCAACCCACACGCTCCCCATCGCCCCTTGTCCCAACGGGCGGACAAGGCGCACGTTGGAGGTGACCATCGTGAGGGGCTGCAACTTCATGCGCTACCCCTGATAATAGCGCGACCACCGGCGTCTCGGCCACATCGACCAGCTATCAGGCGAACAGTCTGGCTCCACGGCTCAGGAGTCGTAGTGTCGCAACTTCTTGTGGAGACCCTCACGGGTGATGCCCAGCGTCTTGGCGGTGCTCGTCTTGTTGCCGCCGTGCTCGCGCAAAGCCTCGAAGATAATGTACTTCTCCACCGCCAAGACCGTCTCCTTGAGCGTCCCTTTGGCCACCCCGGAGCGAGCAACGAGCTGCTCGCCTTTGCGCATACGGGACGACAACAAATCAGGGGTGACGAAGGCACCAGGATCGACCTGGATCACCACTCGCTGGACCTCGTTCTGGAGCTCCCGCACGTTGCCCGGCCAGTCGTAGGCGGTCAGCAGGTTGGTCGCCTCGGCGCTGACGCCTGCCACCGGCTTGCCCAGCTCGGCTGCGTAGCGTTCCAAAAAGTGCTGGATCAACAACGGAATATCACTCCGCCGCTCTCGCAAAGACGGCACCCTGAGGGGAAAGACCTTGAGGCGGTAGTACAGGTCCTCGCGAAAGCGAC